>VERU01000031.1 GCA_018882485.1 Rhodoferax sp.
GCTCAAACACGCCGGTGCCATCTTCCTGGGCGCCTACACCAGCGAGAGCCTGGGCGACTACTGCGCCGGCCCCAACCATGTGCTGCCCACCAGCGGCACCGCCCGCTTCAGCTCGCCGCTGGGGGTCTATGACTTTCAGAAGCGCAGCAGCCTGATCGAGGTCAGCCCCGCCGGCGCCCTGGTGCTGGGCCCGATTGCCGCCGAACTGGCCTATGGCGAGGGGCTGCAGGCCCATGCGCGGGCCGCCGAGCTGCGGCTGGAGCCGGTGCCTGAACCCGGGAATCCGATGCCATGAGGCCCGACCCCTTGCGCGTGTTCCGGCAGGATGTGCAGGGCATGCACGCCTACGCCATCCAGGACTCGGTGGGCATGGTCAAGCTCGACGCCATGGAAAATCCCTTCCCGCTGCCACCGGCGCTGCAGTCCGCGCTCGGGCAGCGCCTGGGTGCGCTGGCCGTCAACCGCTATCCCGGCGCCCGCGTGGCCGACCTGCAGGCGGCGCTGGCGCGGCATGCCGGCCTGCCGGCCGGCTGTGCGCTCATGCTGGGCAATGGCTCGGACGAGTTGATCAGCCTGCTGGCACTGGCCTGCGCGCGGCCCGGCGCCAGTGTGCTGGCGCCGGTTCCCGGTTTCGTGATGTACGCCATGAGCGCCCAGCTGCAGGGTCTGGCGTTCCACGGCGTGCCCTTGACGCCCGATTTCCGGCTGGACGAACCCGCCATGCTGGCCGCCATCGCGCTGCACCGGCCCGCCATCACCTACCTGGCCTACCCCAACAACCCCACCGCCAACCTGTGGGACGAGGCGGTGATCGAGCGCCTGATCCAGGCCGTGGGCGAGCAGGGTGGCCTGGTGGTGATGGACGAGGCCTACCAGCCGTTTGCCAGCCGCAGCTTCATTGGCCAGCTGGGCCAGCACGACCATCTGTTGTTGATGCGTACCCTCTCCAAGTTCGGATTGGCGGGCGTGCGGCTGGGCTACCTGATGGGGCCGCAGCCGCTGATCGGCCAGATCGACAAGGTGCGACCGCCCTATAACATCAGCGTGCTCAATGGCGAATGCGCCCTGTTTGCGCTCGAACATGAGGCGGTTTTTGCGGCTCAAGCCCTTGAAATACGGGCACAGCGCGCTATGCTTTTGGAAGCATTGGCCCCGCTCCCCGGCGTGCGGGTCTTCCCCAGCGAAGCCAACATGATCCTGCTGCGTGTACCCGACGCCGCCGCCACCTTCGACGCGCTCAAGCGCCGTCGCATACTGGTCAAGAATGTGTCCGCCCTGCACCCCTTGCTGGCCAACTGCCTGCGCCTGACCGTCGGCACACCCGACGAAAACCGCCTGCTGCTCACCGCCCTGGAGGAATCCCTATGACCCTGGTCCCCCCCTCCGAACCGGTCGCACCCCGCGCCGCCGAGGTGTCGCGCATCACGGCCGAGACCCGGATCACGGTCCGCCTTAACCTGGACGGCACCGGTCAGGCGCGGCTGCACACCGGCATCGGATTCTTCGACCACATGCTCGACCAGATTGCGCGGCACGGCCTGATCGATCTTGACATCCAGGCCGAGGGCGATCTGCACATCGACGGCCACCACACGGTCGAAGACGTAGGCATCACGCTGGGCCAGGCGGTGCACCGTGCGGTGGGCGACAAGGCCGGCATCCGGCGCTACGGCCATGCCTATGTGCCGCTGGACGAGGCGCTGTCGCGCGTGGTGGTCGATTTTTCCGGGCGGCCCGGCCTGGTCATGAACGTGCCCTTCAAGAGCGGCATGATCGGCACCTTCGACAGCCAGCTCGCGCACGAGTTCTTCCAGGGTTTTGTCAACCACGCGTTCGTGACGCTGCACATCGACAACCTGCGCGGCGAGAACGCCCACCACCAGGCCGAGACCGTGTTCAAGGCCTTTGCCCGGGCCCTGCGGGCCGCCCTGGAGCACGACCCCCGAGCGCCGGCCACCATTCCTTCCACCAAAGGCAGCCTGTGAGCACCGTGGCCGTGGTCGACTACGGCATGGGCAACCTGCGCTCGGTATCGCAGGCCCTGCAAGCCGTGGCGTCGGACACCGGCCACCATGTGCGGGTGACCTCCCGCCCCGACGAGGTGCGCGCCGCTGAACGGGTGGTGCTGCCCGGGCAGGGCGCCATGCCCGACTGCATGCGCGAGCTGAGGGCGTCGGGCCTGTTGCAGGCGGTACTGGAGGCGGCCCGCAGCAAACCCCTGTTCGGGGTCTGCATCGGCATGCAGATGCTGCTGGACCACAGCGCTGAAGGCGACACCCCGGGCCTGGGTCTGATGGCCGGCGAGGTCCGCCGTTTCGAACTGGCCGGCCGGCTGCAGCCCGACGGCAGCCGGTTCAAGGTGCCGCAGATGGGCTGGAACACGGTGCGCCGCACCGGCACGGCGGGAGAGGCCCATCCGGTCTGGGGCGCCATCCCCGATGGCAGCCACTTCTACTTCGTTCACAGCTACCACGCCCGACCGTCTGATGCGCACCACACTGCCGGCGAGACCGACTACGGCCAGGTCTTCAGTTCGGTCATTGCGCGCGATAATATTTTCGCGACCCAATTCCATCCCGAGAAAAGTGCGATTCACGGCTTGTCCCTGTTCCGGAACTTTTTGCATTGGAACCCCTGAGGCTGTGTCGGCGGTCCCCGCGACCGTTGCCTGCCCGATCTCCCCTCCCACCAGCTGCTGACCCTCCATGCTGCTGATACCTGCGATCGACCTGAAAGACGGTCAGTGTGTCCGCCTGAAGCAGGGCGACATGGATCAGGCCACCACCTTTGGCCTGGACCCGGCGCAGATGGCGCGCAACTGGGTGGATCGCGGCGCCCGGCGGCTCCACCTGGTCGACCTGAACGGTGCTTTTGCAGGGCATCCCAAGAACGAGATGGCCATCCGCAAGGTGCTGCGTGACGTGGGCAGCGAGGTGGATGTGCAACTGGGGGGCGGCATCCGCGATCTCGACACCATCGAGCGCTACCTCGACGCCGGGCTGCGTTACGTCATCATCGGCACGGCTGCGGTCAAGAACCCCGGTTTCCTGCAGGACGCCTGCACCGCCTTTGGCGGTCACATCATCGTCGGCCTGGACGCCCGCGATGGCAAGGTGGCCACCGACGGCTGGAGCAAGCTCACCCGCCACGATGTCGTCGACCTGGGCAAGAAGTTCGAGGACTACGGCGTCGAATCCATCATCTACACCGACATCGGCCGCGATGGCATGCTGACCGGCATCAATGTGGAGGCCACGGTCAAGCTGGCGCAGGCGCTCTCCATCCCGGTCATCGCATCGGGTGGCCTGGGTGGCATGGGCGACATCGAAGCCCTGTGTGCGGTGGAAGACGAAGGCATCGAGGGCGTGATCTGCGGTCGGGCCATCTACAGCGGCGAACTGGACTTCTCGGCGGCTCAAAGCCGTGCCGACGAGCTCTCGCGCTAGCCGCATGCTGGCCAAGCGCATCATTCCCTGCCTCGATGTGACCGGAGGCCGGGTGGTCAAGGGGGTCCACTTCGTCGGGCTGCGCGACGCCGGCGATCCGGTCGAGATCGCGGCCCGCTACAACGAACAGGGTGCCGACGAACTCACCTTTCTGGACATCACGGCCACCAGCGACAACCGCGACCTGATCCTGCACATCGTCGAGGCGGTGGCGTCCCGGGTGTTCATCCCGCTGACGGTGGGCGGTGGCGTGCGCACGGTCGATGATGTGCGCCGCCTGCTCAACGCCGGGGCCGACAAGACCAGCTTCAATTCGGCCGCGATTGCCAACCCGGCCGTGATCCGGGAGGCCTCGCAGCGCTACGGCGCCCAGTGCATCGTGGTGGCCATCGACGCCAAGCGGCGCTACGGTGACGACCTGCTTGCCCGGGGCGAAGGCTGGGATGTGTACAGCCACGGCGGTCGCCGCAACACCGGGCTTGACGCCCTGACCTGGGCCCGGCGCATGGCCGCCGAAGGCGCTGGCGAAATCCTGCTCACCAGCATGGACCGGGATGGCACCAAGGCCGGCTTCGACCTCGCACTCACCCGCGTCATCAGCGATGCGGTCGAGGTGCCGGTCATCGCGTCAGGGGGAGTGGGCACGCTGGACCATCTGGCCGACGGCATCCAGCTGGGCGGCGCGGATGCGGTGCTGGCGGCCAGCATTTTCCATTTCGGCGAGTTCACCGTGGGCCAGGCCAAGACCCGCATGGCCGAACGCGGCATTCCCGTGCGCACCTGACGCCCCTGCTCATGCCACCATGTTCTGCGGCAGCAGGACGCGGTCGATCACATGGATCACCCCATTGGAGGCCAGCAGGTCGCTGCGGGTGATGTGGGCCTGGCGCAGCAGCCGGTCGGTCAACCGGGCGCCCTCCAGCAGCCGGACCGGTTCGCCCTGCAGGGTGGGCAGGTCCTGATCCAGCGGCAGTTCCGCCTGCAGACGTCGCTGGGCCAGCAGGTGGTATTTCAGCACCCGCGTGAGCAGCTCGGTGGCGGCCAGCAATTCGTCCGCGCGCACACCCAGTTCGCCCTGCAGCAGCACAAAGGCCTCGTTGGTGGGCGCGAAGACGGTCAGCGCTTCGGCCTGGGCCACGCTGTCCTGCAAGGCGCTGGCGTTCAGCGCCTGCACCAGCGTGGACAGGTCCGGATCGGCCTGCAGCTGGGCCGCCAGGTTGGGCGGCGCCGGCGTGGGGTCGGTGGCGCTGCTGCTGCTGCCGCCGCCGCAGGCCGGCAGCAGGCCGGCCGCGCCCAGACCCAGAACCGTGAGGACGTGTCGTCGAATCATCATCTTTGAACTCCCTGAATTCGGTGCCAATCACCACCGGTCATTCTGGTCAGGGCGATGGATCTGGCAATACCGCTTTCCGGGTGACAGGTGCGGTGTTTTGCGGCGGGTCAAGCCCCGCCTGGCCGATGCCAATCGGTCACAATCGGGTCCATGAGTTGGATCGATGACGTTCGCTGGGACGCCCAGGGACTGGTGCCCGCGATTGCCCAGGAATGGGCCAGCGGCGATGTGCTGATGCTGGCCTGGATGAACCGCGAGGCCCTGCAGGCCACGGTGGACAGCGGCCAGGCGGTGTACTACAGCCGGTCGCGTGGGCGCCTGTGGCCCAAGGGCGAGGCCTCGGGCCATGTGCAGCGGGTGCATGAAATCCGGCTGGATTGCGACCAGGATGTGCTGCTGCTCAAGGTCACCCAGCTCGGTCACGAGCCGGGCATCGCCTGCCACACCGGGCGCCACAGCTGTTTTTATTCCGTGTACGAAAATGGTGTCTGGCGGGTGCTCGATCCGGTCTTGAAAGACCCGTCCACCATCTACACCTGATAGGGCCATGCCTGCACCCGATACCCTGGAGCGCCTCGCGGCCGTGATCGAAAGCCGTCTGCCCGTCCACGGAGGCGATCCGTCGACCAGTTACGTGGCGCGTCTGCTGCAGCGCGGACCGGACGCCTTCCTGAAGAAAATCGGCGAGGAAGCCACCGAGGTCGTGATGGCTGCCAAAGACACCGACCACGGCGGAGATCGTCAGCGGCTGGTCGGCGAAGTGGCCGACCTGTGGTTCCATTGCCTGGTGGCGCTGGCCCATTACGGCCTCCGGCCCGCCGATGTGCTGGCCGAGTTGGAGCGGCGCGAGGGAACCAGCGGCATCGAGGAGAAAGCGCTGCGCAAGGCGGGTGTCCGTGAGGCCGAGGAGGGGCTGAGGTCATGACGGATGTGCAGCTTGCCCATGGTGGTGGCAAGACGGCCGAGCAGCTGGCCAGCCTGCGGCAGATCACGCTGGTGGTCTACGCGCTGTACGCCCTCTCGTGGGTGACCGGCATCACGGCGCTGGTGGCCATCATCATCAATTACGTCAAACGCGATGACGCCCGCGGCACGCTCTACGAGAGCCACTTCACCTGGCAGATCCGCACCTTCTGGTGGAGCCTGGCCTGGACGCTTCTGGGTGTCCTCACGATGTTCATCCTGGTCGGCTTCCTGATCATGGGGATCACCGCCGTCTGGTCCATCTACCGGCTGGTTCGCGGCTGGCTCAACTGGAACGACCACAAACCCATGCCGGTGTCGACATGAATCCTCCCGCATCGCCCCCCGACTGCCTGTTCTGCAAAATTGCCGCCGGCCTGATACCCAGCCGCAAGGTGTACGAGGACCACGAGATCCTCGCCTTTCACGACATCCACCCCTGGGCGCCGGTGCACTTTCTGATGATCCCCAAGGCCCACATCGCATCCCTGGCGCAGCTGGAGCCGGGCCACGCTGCGCTCATGGGTCGCATGATGGTGCTGGTGCCGCAACTGGCCTTGCAGGCCGGTTGCCAGCCGTACCCGGAGGGCGGTTTCCGGGTGCTGAGCAACATCGGAGCCCATGGACATCAGGAGATCCACCACCTGCACATCCATGTGATGGGAGGGCCGCGCCCCTGGCTGCGCGGCTGAATGCGCCCGCGGCGTGCGGCGACTAGAATTTCACCGGTTTACTGGAGATCACAATGGGCTCGTTTTCGATTTGGCATTGGTTGGTGGTGCTGCTGATCGTCGTGATGGTGTTCGGCACGAAAAAGCTGAAGAACCTGGGCAGCGACCTGGGGGGTGCCGTCAAGGGCTTCAAGGACGGCATGAAAGAGGGCGGCGGCGCCGCCGACGACAAGTCCGCGGCCACGCCGCCGACGCAGGTGACTGCGGCCACCCCGGCCGACAAGACCACCATCGACGTCGAGGCCAAGCACAAGTCCTGAGCGTGGTCTCCACGGGTCTTCGGCGCGCATGATCGATCTCGGCATCTCCAAGCTCGCGCTGATCGGCGCCGTGGCGCTGGTCGTGATCGGTCCCGAAAAGCTCCCCCGGGTGGCGCGCACGGTCGGCACGCTGCTGGGCAAGGCCCAGCGCTATGTCGCGGACGTCAAGGCCGAGGTCAACCGGTCGATGGACCTGGAAGAACTCCGCAAGATGAAGGACACGGTGGAGAGCGCCTCGCGCGAGGTGGAGACCGCGATCCAGACCCAGGCCAGCGATTTCGAGAAGTCCTGGGCCGAGGCCACGAGCACGGCGGCCGCGCTGGAACAGCCGGCCTCGCACCCGGCTTACCGCCACCCCGGCAAGAAGTGGCGCATCAAGCAGGGCGCCGTTCCCGGGTGGTACAAGGCCCGGGCCGGCGTGCGCAGCAAGGCCCTGTCGGGCGCAGCGCGGGTGGCCCGCTTTCGTCCCCCGCCCTCCCACTGAATGGGCGGCCCGCGATTCCCGACACGGGGCTGCCGGGACGCACTTCGCCCTGAACACGACTGACCCATGGCCGACACCCCCTCCAAGGACGACGAACTCGCCGGCACCGAGCAGCCCTTTGTGCAGCACCTCATGGAGTTGCGTGATCGCCTGCTCTATTGCATCTACGGGCTGATGCTGGCGGTCGCGGTGCTGGCTTTCTGGCCGGGTCCGAACGGCTTGATCGACTTCATCGCCCGTCCGATCCGGGCCCACATGCCGCCCGACGCCAAACTGATCGCCGTGGGCGTTTTTTCGCCGTTTTTCGTTCCGCTCAAGGTGTTGGTGCTGGTTGCCGTGCTGCTGACCCTGCCCTGGCTGATGTACCAGATCTGGATGTTCATTGCCCCGGGCCTGTACCGCCATGAGCGCCTGTTTGCCCTGCCGCTGATCGTTTTCGGCAGCCTGCTGGCGTACGCCGGCATCGCCTTTGTTCAGTTTTTTGTGCTGGACAAGATGTTCGCCTTCATCCAGGGTTTCACGCCGGCCAGCGTGGCGGCCACGCCCGACATCGCGTCCTACGTCGAGGCCATCCTCTCCCTGTACCTGGCGTTCGGGGTGGCTTTCCAGGTGCCCATCGTGGTGATGCTGCTGGTGCGCCTGAACATGGTGACCATCGCCAAGCTCAAAAGCTTTCGCGGCTATTTCATCGTGGTGGCCTTTGTGGTGGCCGCCGTCGTCACCCCGCCCGACGTGCTCTCGCAGGTGGCGCTCGCGGTGCCGATGTGCATTCTTTACGAGGTCGGTATCCTGGCGGCCGGGTGGTACGCCCGCGGCAAGCCCGCCGACGCCGAGCAGGAACCGAAAGAAACCTGATCGAAATCAGGCACCAGCCCTTGCTGGATAACGATTTTCAGCTACCGATCTTGTAGCACTTGCTAGACGGTCGCGGTCAGCGCTGGACCGCTTTGGGTGGTGGCCTCTGACCCGGCGTGACCTGCAACTTCACCACCTGATCGCGGCGCTGCAGCACCACGCCAGCCGCTTGCCCGGGTTGCAGCGCGGCGACCTGGGCCAGCAGTTCCGCCACGTTGCGCACCTCTTTTCCGGCCACGGCCGTGATCACGTCACCTGGCCGGATGCCCGCCTGTGCGGCCGGCCCGTTCTGCAGCACGCCGGTGATGATCACGCCGGCCGAGGCCTTGACCCCGAAGGTTTCGGCCAGTTCCGGCGTCAGTTCGTTGGGCTCCACCCCGATCCAGCCCCGCATCACGCGGCCGTCGCGCACGATGCCCTCCATCACCTGGCGAGCGGTCGAGACCGGTATCGCGAAACCGATGCCCAGACTGCCTCCGGAGCGGGAATAGATGGCGGTGTTGATGCCCAACAGGTTGCCGGCGGTGTCTACCAGCGCCCCGCCCGAGTTGCCAGGATTGATCGCGGCATCGGTCTGGATGAAGTTTTCGAAGGTGTTGATGCCCAGCTGGTTGCGTCCCAGCGCGCTCACGATGCCGCCCGTCACCGTCTGACCCACGCCAAACGGGTTGCCGATGGCCAGCACCTGATCGCCCACCCGCAGGTTGTCGGAGTTGCCCAGCACCACCATTGGCAGGCGGTCGAGGTCGATCTTCAGAACCGCCAGATCGGTGTCGGGATCGGTCCCGATGACCTTGGCCCGGCTGCGACGGCTGTCGTTGAGCACCACCTCGATGTCGTCGGCCCCCTCGACCACATGGTTGTTGGTCAGGATGTATCCGGTGCTGCTCACGATCACGCCGCTGCCCAGTCCGACCTGAGGCTCACTGCCCTGGTCGCCATAGAAGAACTTGAACCAGGGGTCGTCGCTGTGGGGGTTGCGCCGTGCGGCCTTGCTGGTGTTGATGCTGACCACGGCGGCCGAGGCCTTGGCCGCCGCCTGGCGGAAACTGCCCGCCGGCAGGGCGCCGGGTTCGGACGCAGGCGCCTCCAGCAGGGCGATCGGGCCGTTGCGCAAGCCCCGCGGGCCCAGCCATTCGGGTTTGAGGGTCAGCACCACGAAGTAGGCGGCCAGCAGGACCGTCACAGCTTGGGAAAACAGGAGCCAGTAGCGTTTCATCCGTCGGCGATCGGTACAGGGGGTGGGGGCGGTCCGCGTGGATGGCGGACAGCGCGGGGGCGCGGCGAAATTGTAGGCCTTGCACCACCGGGAGCTGTGTCTCGGCGGTAAAGTGGGGGTCTGCCATGCCCTCCGCCGCCCGAGTCATCGCCATCCAGCCCCTGGCGCCGTCCAAGCCCGCCTGGGGCGCGGCCTGCAACGGCTGCGGCCTGTGCTGTCTCTTCGAGCCCTGTCCGTTGGGCATGGTGCTCTCCCGCCGCCGTCGCGGGGCCTGTGTCGCCCTGCGCTGGCTGGAGACCGAGCGGCGCGACCGCTGCGGGGCGCTCGCCCAGCCCGACCGGGTGCTGGGCGAGGTGCTTCCATCGAGGCTGCGCCCTGTCGCGGGTCGGCTGGCCCCGGCCTTGCGCCGTTGGGCCCAGCGCTGGATCGCCCCGGGCATCGGCTGCGACAGCCACCTCAGCGCCACTCGGACCCCGCCATGACCGATCGCCAGCAGCTCTTGCACACCCTGAACGGACTGCTGCAGCCCGAGCGGTTTCGAGACCACGGTCCGAATGGCCTGCAGGTCGAGGGCCGGGCCTCGGTGCACCGCCTGGTATCGGGCGTGACGGCCAGCCTGGCCCTGATCGAAGCCGCCGTGGCCTGGCGGGCCGACGCCATCCTGGTGCACCATGGCCTGTTCTGGCGTGGCCAGGACGGCTGCGTGACCGGCTGGATGCGGCAGCGGCTGGCCCGTTTGCTGGCCCACGACATCAACCTGTTTGCCTATCATCTGCCGCTGGACGCGCACCCCGTATGGGGCAACAACGTGCAGCTCGGCCACCGCCTGGGATTGCAGGCCGAGCGCCGTTTCGGCGATCAGGATCTGGGCCTGCTGGGGCGTCTCACCTCGGGCGCCACGGTGGCTGCAGCCGATCTGGCACAGCACCTGGAATTGTGCCTGAATCGGCCTGTAACCCTTGTGTATCAAGGAGATCGCGCTATTCAAAACATAGCATGGTGCAGCGGCGGTGCACAGGGCTACTTCGAGGCGGCGATGGCCGCAGGCGCCGATGCCTACATCACTGGCGAGATCTCCGAGCCCCAGGCCCACTTGGCACGAGAGTGCGGCGTGGCCTATCTGGCCTGCGGCCACCATGCCAGCGAGCGCTATGGTGCGCCGGCCCTGGGCGAGCATCTGGCCGGGTTGCTGGGGCTGGAGCACCGGTACATCGAGATCGACAACCCGGCCTGAGGACGTCCCATGGCTGCACCCATCGCCATCACGCTCGGCGATCCCGCTGGCATCGGGCCGGAAATCATCGCCCGGGCCTGGATGCAGGACCCCCAGGCGCTTCGCGGTTGCGTGATCGCCGGCGATGTGGCGGCGCTGCAACGCGCCCAGAACCAGGTGGCCCGGGGCGCAGCCGTTGGGCCGCTGGCCCTGCTGACATCGTTGACGGAGCTACCGGCACTGCCGCCCCGTTGCCTGCCGGTGCTGCAGGTGGCCCGGCCCGGACCTCTGGTGACGCAGGGCGTGGTGAGTCCGCGAGGCGGGCAGGTTGCAGCCGATTGCGTGCTGTGGGCGGCGCAGGCCGCCCTGCGGGGTGAGGTTGCCGCACTGGTCACGGCGCCCTTGCACAAGGAGGCTCTGGCTTTGGCGGGGCCGCCAGCGGACGGTTTTCCCGGCCACACCGAACTGCTGCAGCATCTGGCGGCCCGGTACCTGGGTCGGGAATGCGCGGAGTTGCCGGTGCGCATGATGCTGGCCAACGACGAACTGCGGGTCGTGCTGGTCAGCATCCACCTGTCGTTGCGCGAGGCGCTGGACGCGGTGACCCGGCCGCAGGTGCTGGAGACCTTACGCATCGCCCACCGCTCGCTGTCTGCCATGCTGGGCCGTGCCCCCCGGCTGGCGGTGGCCGGTCTCAACCCTCATGCGGGCGAGGGGGGTCGTTTCGGCCGGGAGGAACTGGAGGTGATCGCCCCGGCGATCGCCGCCGCCCGTGAGGAAGGCATCTCTGCCCAAGGGCCTTTCCCGCCCGACACGGTGTTCATGCGGGCCCGAGCCCAGGCACGGGCCGCCCAGGCCGACGGCTGCGATGCGGTGATCGCCATGTACCACGATCAGGGGCTGATCCCGCTCAAGTACCTGGGGGTCGAGCAGGGGGTCAACGTCACCCTCGGGCTGCCGCTGGTGCGCACCAGCCCGGATCACGTAACCGCCTTCGACATTGCGGGTACCGGCCAGGCCGACCCGTCCAGCCTGCTGGCCGCGGTCCGTGTGGCGCGGACCCTCAGCGCCGCAGACTGTCCCTGATCTCGCGCAGCAACAGCACGTCCTCGGGGGTGGGTGCCGGCGCGGGTGCGGGCGGCGGCGGCGCCGAGCGCTTGAGGCGGTTGATCTGCTTGACCATCATGAAGATGATGAACGCCAGGATCGTGAAATTGACGGCCACCGTGATGAAGCTGCCGTAGGCAAACACCGGCACCCCGGCCTTTTTCATGGCATCCAGGGTGCTGGCGGTGCCGGCCGGCACCTGGCCGAGCACCAGGTACAGGTTGGAGAAGTCAAGCTTGCCAAACACCAGCCCGACCACCGGCATGATCAGATCGGCCACCACCGAATCCACGATCTTGCCGAATGCGCCGCCGATGATGACGCCCACGGCGAGGTCGACCACGTTGCCTTTGACGGCAAATTCCCTGAATTCCTGCAACACACTCACGGTCGTGTCTCCAAAGCGATGAGGGGCCGTCAGTATCTCCCAGAATGCCCGCGAGCCGGTCGTCCGGCGGGCCCGGGCGGTGCCAGGGCGCCCGCAGGGCCTCAGTTACAATCAAGAGCTGTTGCGCGAAGCGAAGTTTTTCATTGAGGATTCCCATGAGTGAGAGCCTTGTCGAGCAGGGTCAGGTCGATGCCGCCAAAAGAACCTGGCTGATTGCGTCGAGCTGCGCGGGCGTGGCCGGTGGCGTGGCCGCCGTCGTTCCCTTTGTGAGCAGTTTCCAGCCGTCCGAGCGGGCCCGGGCCGCCGGCGCAGCGGTGGAGGCCGATATCTCGGGTCTCAAGCCCGGAGAAAAAATGGTGGTGGAGTGGCGCGGCAAGCCGGTCTGGATCGTGCGCCGCACTCCGGAACAGCTGGCCGTGCTGCCGCAACTCAACGCC
>VERU01000032.1 GCA_018882485.1 Rhodoferax sp.
CTGCACCACGATGCGGTCCAGGCCCTGCTGCTGGATCACCGGCTCGGCCACGCCCAGTTCGTTGATGCGGTTGTGCAGGGTGGTGATGTTCTGCTTGAGCGCCTGATCCTGCACCGCGCGGGCGGCCACCGGGGTGATGGTGGCGGTGAGCTTGAACTCGGCTCCATCGGGCGCGTCACTGAGCTGCAGCTCGGTGAACTGGGCCTGGATCGCCTGCCGCACTGCCTGCAGGGCGGCACTGTCGCGCAGCCGCAGCTCGATGGTCTGGCCGTTGCGGCTGATACCTCCGTGTCGCAGGTTCTTCTCGCGCAGGGCCGAGCGGATATCGCCGGCCAGCGATTCGGCACGCTTGGTCAGCGCCGCCTGCATGTCGACCTGCAGCATGAAATGCACACCGCCCCGCAGGTCGAGACCGAGGTACATGGGCGAAGCGTGCAAGGCGCTGAGCCAGGCCGGGGACCGGGAAATCAGGTTGAGCGCCACCACGTAGCCGGGACTGGCAGGGTCAGGGATCAGGGCTTTCTGCACGACGTCCTTGGCCTTGATCTGCGACTCGGCGTCGGCAAACCGGGCCTTGACGGACGCGCCCTCCAGCGCCACCCGCTCGGGCTTGAGCCCGGCCGACCGCAGGGCGGTCTCGACCCGCGCCAGGGTGTCGGCATCGATCTTGACCGAGGACCGCGCCGAGGAGACCTGCACCGCCGGCGATTCGCCAAAAAAATTGGGCAGGGTGTAGAGCAAGCCCACCAGCAAGGCGATCAGGATGATCGCGTACTTCCAGACCGGGTAACGGTTCATGATCGGCCCAATCGCCAGCCCAGGGCCGGCTTACTTGAGGCTTCCCTTGGGAAGCACCTGGACCACAGCGCTGCGCTGGATCTGCACCTCGACACCACTGGCCACTTCCAGGCCCAGATGGCTATCGCCCATGCGGCTGACCCGGCCCAGCAGACCGCCGGCGGTCACCACCTCGTCGCCCTTGGCCAGGGCGTCGATCATGGCCTTGTGCTCCTTCTGCTTCTTCATCTGCGGGCGGATCATGACGAAGTAGAGCACCACGAACATGAGCACCAGCGGCAACATGCTGCCCAGAGAGGACATCAGGTCACCACCACCGGCGGCGGCCGGCGCGGTTTGGGCAAACGCAGAAGAGATGAACACGGACAACTCCTGAAAGACCGGTGGTTCGGGAAGAAAAGGCCAGAGCGCCAGGGGCTCGCGGCGCCCGGACAAGGCAACGTTGGATTGTATGCGGCGGCCTGCAGGACGGCCGGTGTCCGGTCTTTCAGGCCGCCTGCGGCTGCAGCGCCCGCTGGAATTGCTCCAGCAGGGCGAGTCGTTCGCGCCGGGCGGCCTCCAGGTGCCGGGCCTTCACGTGGCCATAACCCCGGATGTGCTCCGGCAGCCGCGCCAGCTCGACGGCCAGCCGGTAGCCCGGCACCACATCGGTGCGGCTACCCTGCAGCCCGGTCAGCAGAGACTCGATATCGGAGCGGTACTGCTGGATCAGGGCGCGCTCTTCGCGCCGCTCGGCAGTGTGGCCGAACGGATCCCAGAAGGTGCCGCGCAACCCCCGCAGCCGGGCCAGCACCCGGAACAGCGGCAACAGGCCAGGCCCGTAAGCGCGTTTCTGCAATTCACCCTTGGCGTTGCGGCGCGCCAGCAACGGCGGAGCCAAGTGAAACTGCAGCCGGTAGTCCCCCTCGAACTGCCGGGCAATGCGGGCGTGGAAGGCCGGGTCGCTGTGCAGGCGTGCCACCTCGTATTCGTCCTTGTAGGCCATCAGCTTGAACAGGTAGCGCGCCACCGCATGCGTGAGGGCCAGGCGCTCGTCGCCGATCCGGGTGTCGATGGCCCGCACCTGCGCCACGAAGTCCGCGTAAGCGCCGGCCCAGGCGGCGTTCTGGTAGGCCGTGAGAAACTCCACCCGCCGGGCGATCAGGTCATCGAGCGACTCGCGGCGCGGCAGGTTCACCACCACACCCGGGTCCAGTCGACGGGCGAAGCCCTGGGGATCGTGCGCAGCCCAGCGGCCCCACTCGAAGGCCTTCCGGTTCTGCGCCACCGCCACTTCGTTGAGTTCGATGGCCCGCATCAGCGCGGGCAGGGACAGCGGGATCCAGCCACGTTGCCAGGCGTAGCCCAGCATCATGGGGTTGGCATACAGGCTGTCGCCGAGCAGCCGGACAGCCGCCTGCTCCGCGGGCAGAACGCCCACAGCCTCCTCGCCGACGCTGGCCACGATCTGGCGCTGGCAATCGGCCGAGGGGTTCTGCCAGTCGGCATTGCGGACAAAGGCGGCGGTCGGTACGGCCTGGGCATTGAGGGCCACATGCGTGCGGCCCTGGCGCATGCGCACCTGCGTCTCGGCCGCCACCGCCACGATGGGATCGCAGCCGATCACCAGGTCGGCCGCGCCGGTGCCGACGCGGGTGGTCCGGATATCCTCCTGGTGGCGCGCCAGCAAAACATGGCTCCAGGTGGCGCCGCCCTTCTGAGCCAGCCCGCCGGCATCCTGGGTCACCACGCCCAGACCCTCCAGATGGGCTGCCACCCCCAGCAGCTGGCCGATGGTGATGACGCCGGTGCCGCCCACCCCTGCCACGACCACCCCCCAGGGCGATCCACTGGGGTCCCAGGACGGCCGGACCGGTTCGGGCAAGGCATCCGCCGAAGGCAGTTCGGGCAGCCCTGCGCCGGTCTGCCGGCGCAGACGCCCCCCCTCAACCGTGATGAAGCTGGGGCAAAAGCCCGAGGTGCAGGAGTAATCCTTGTTGCAGGTGCTCTGGTTGATCTGGCGCTTGCGCCCGAATTCGGTCTCCAGCGGCTCCACGCTCAGGCAGTTGGAGGCGGCACTGCAATCGCCGCAGCCCTCGCACACCGCTTCGTTGATCAGCACGCGGCGTGCAGGTTCCTGCAGCAACCCGCGCTTGCGCCGCCGCCGCTTCTCGGTGGCGCAGGTCTGGTCGTAGATGATGACCGTGGTGCCGGCGATGTCACGGAATTCGCGCTGGATCCGATCCAGCTCGTCGCGGTGCTCCACGGCCACGCCCTCGGGCAGGCCCGACACCCCCTGGTAGCGCTGCGGCTCATCGGTCACCACGGTGATCTTCACAGCCCCCTCGGCCCGCATGCTCTGGGCGATCTGGAGCACCGAGTGACCTTCCGGGCGTTCGCCGACCTTCTGCCCCCCGGTCATGGCCACGGCGTCGTTGTACAGAATCTTGTAGGTGATATTGACACCGGCGGCGATGCTCTGCCGGATGGCCAGCAGACCGCTGTGAAAATAGGTGCCGTCTCCGATGTTGGCAAACACATGCCGGTCGTGGCTGAACGGCTGCTGTCCGACCCAGGGGACTCCTTCGCCGCCCATCTGGGTGAACCCCACGGTGGCGCGGTCCATCCAGATCGCCATGAAATGGCAGCCGATACCGGCCATCGCCCGCGAACCCTCGGGCACCCGGGTGCTGGTGTTGTGCGGACAGCCCGAGCAGAACCAGGGCTGCCGCGGCGGGCCTGCCGGCACCGTTTGCAAGGCCCGCTCGCGCGCATCCAGCAGCGCCAGTTGCGCGTCGATGCGGGCACGGATGTCATCCTCCACGCCGAGTTTCTTCAGGCGCTGGGCGATCGCCCGGGCGATCAGGGCCGGCGACAGATCGGCATTGGCGCGCAGCAGGATGTTGGCCGCAGGGTCGGGACGCGACCACTCGCCACCGCTGAAGTCACCCTCGTCCTCGGTGAACTTGCCCAGCACATGGGGCCGCACGTCGGAGCGCCAGTTGTACAGCTCTTCCTTGAGCTGGTATTCGATCATCTGGCGCTTTTCCTCGATCACCAGGATTTCCTGGAGACCGGTGGCAAATGCCCGGGTCAGCTGGGCCTCCAGCGGCCAGACCACAGCCACCTTGTGCAGCCGGATGCCGACTCGCCTGCAGGTCGCGTCGTCCAGCCCGAGATCGTGCAGCGCCTGCCGGGTGTCGTTGTAGGCCTTGCCGCTGGCGATCAGGCCCAGTCGGTCATTCGGCCCTTCGATCACATTGTGGTTCAGGCGGTTGGCGCGGATGTAAGCCAGCGCGGCGTACCACTTGGTGTGGAACAGCCGGGCCTCCTGCTCCAGCGGCTGGTCCGGCCAGCGGATGTGCACCCCGCCGGATGGCATCTGGAAATCCGTCGGCAGCATGATGCGCACCCGGTCCGGATCGACCAGCGCCGGCTCGCTGGATTCGACGATTTCCTGGATGGTCTTCATGCCGGCCCAGACGCCGGCGAACCGGCTCAGCGCGAAGGCATGCAGACCCAGATCGAGGATTTCCTGGACCGAGGCCGGAAAGAAGACCGGCGTGCCGCAGGCCTTGAAGATGTGATCGCTCTGATGGGCCGCGGTCGAGCTCTTGGACACATGATCATCCCCGGCCACCGCAATCACGCCGCCCAGCGGGGTGGTCCCGGCCATGTTGGCGTGCTTGAACACATCGCTGCACCGGTCGACACCCGGCCCCTTGCCGTACCAGATGCCGAACACGCCGTCGAACCGGTTGCTGCCGGGTGGCGCAAAGCCCAATTGCTGGGTGCCCCAGAGCGCGGTGGCGGCCAGTTCTTCATTCACACCCGGCTGGAACACGATGTGGTTCGCCTTGAGATGGTCCTGCGCCTTGGCCAGCGCCTGGTCGTAGGCCCCCAGCGGAGAGCCACGGTAGCCGCTGATGAAGCCGGCGGTGTTCCAGCCCTGGCGCTGATCGCGCTGGCGCTGCAGCATGGGCAGACGCACCAGGGCCTGCACGCCGCTCATGAACGCACGGCCCCGATCCAGCGCATACCGGTCGTCCAAGGAAACCGTTTCCAGAGCACGGCGTACCGATTCAGACAAGGGTGCATTCATGGCGCGATCGACTCCAGGAGAGAGAGACCCAGTGTAGGCCGCACTCAGCGTTTGGGCCAGAGAGCCCACAGACGCAGCGGTTGCTTGAGGCGCCCGGCCAGCTCGGCGGCGGCATCGCCCCAGCCGGCAAAGTAATCCGCACGGACGGCGCCGGTGATGGCCTGCCCGGTATCCTGGGCCAGCACCAGCCGGTGCAGCGGCGTCGGGCCTGCCGACGAAAGCCAGACCGGTGTGCCGTATGGAATGCTGGCCGGATCGACCGCGATCGAGCGCCCGGGCGTCAGCGCCACCCCCTGGGCACCCCTCGGTCCCCATGCCGACTCGGCCGGTGTCAGGGACTCCTCGCGGAAAAAGACATAGCGCGGATTGCTCCACAACAGGGCATCCAGCCGCTCGGGGTATCGGGCCGCCCAGGACCGTATGCCTGGCCAGGACGCATCACTGACCGCGCCCTGGTCCAGCAGCCAGCGGCCCACGCTCTGATAGGGGTGGTCGTTGGAGCCGGCGTAGGCCAGCCGGACGGGACGCACCCGGCCATCGGGCTCGCGCAGCCGCAAGCGACCCGATCCCTGGATCTGCAGCAGCAGTGCGTCCAGCGGATCGGCGAGGTACGCGATTTCCCGGCCCGCCAGCAGGGCCCGAACCGACGGCTCGCTGTCGATCTCCTGCCGGGTGTGCCAGGGCCGGCGCTGGCCGAGGCCCGATGGCGGACGGTACAGCGGCACCGCAAATCCCGGGGTCCGATCCCGCGACGCCTCCAGCTCCGGTTCGAAGTACCCCGTGAGCAGGCCCTGCGCCGCCCCGTCGGCAGCCTGCAGGCGGAAAGGCTGCAAGCGGTCGACCATCCAGCGGCGGCGCTCGGCGTCGCTGGCCAGACTGAGTGGCCGCACTTCGCGGCACAGGGCGGCGAACGGGGCCGCCGGGCGCTCGCAACTGCGGACCCAGGCGTTCCAGGCTTCGTGCAAGGCGTCGGCCTCAAACCCGGGCAATTCGGACCAGTTCGCCGGAATCCATCGCGCCACGCTGGCCGGGGCCTGGGCCCAGGCTGTCACCGCGGCACACAGCCCGCCTAGAATCCAGGCCAGGCCACGCCATCCACCGGAGAACCTCCCTGTGCTGCTGCTGATCCTCGAAGCGCTGGGCGCCCTGTTGCTGCTCGTGCTGATCGTCTGGTGGACCATGTTTTCGGGCCGTCGGCGCGGCGAACCGACTTCCACATGGCAAGCCGGGCCCAGCGCCGACGCGACGCCGGGCGGTACCCCGCCCGACCCCGGACGCGAGCGCTGAAAACCCGAGCCGATCGGCTCCGCGTGGGCAGACCGGCTCATTGCGACGCCCCAGCCGGCAGCGCATCGGCCGCTCCCGCGGTCCGCCCCACGCGGGCCACCCGGGGATCGGCCCAGCTGCCATCCACATGAAACTCCTGGGTGGCCGCCTCCATCAGCGGCCGCCGCAACAACCATTGCGCCAGAAAGGTGCCCAGGCCCACCGCCGGGTTGATGACCGAGGCGATCAGCGAAGCCGTGCCGGCATTGATTTCGGGCACCACCACCACCTTCAGGTCCTGGGTCTCGGCCGCGATATCGGCCCGCCCCTCCAGCAGCACGGCGGCATTGACCCCTTTCATCTGCAGGTTGTTGGTGCGCGCGACACCCTGCTCGATGGCCGCATCGCCCCGGATGAAATCGAAGCTGAATCCCTCGCTGAAGACATCCCGGAAGTCCAGCGTCAGCCGACGCGGCAACGACTGCAGGCTGAGCACGCCCAGCAGCTTGGCCACACCCGGCTCGGCCTTGAGAAACTGCCCGGATTCCAGCTCCAGGTTCAGGGCACCGCCCAGGCTGGGGTAATCCAGGGCCAGCGGCGAACCCAGCCAATCGATGCGCCCCTCCAGCCGCCCCTTGCCGCGCCGCAAGGTGTCCTTCATGCCGAGCCGGTTCAGCAGCAGGCCGGCGTCCTGGATGTCCAGCCGGAAATTCAGGGCGGTGCGCCGCCGCACTCCGGCATCGCGAGGCGCATCCGGGGCCAGCGCCCAGTTGCCGGTGGCACTGAGCACGGCCTCGGGCAAGGTCAGGTTCAGGCGGTTGAGGCGCCACTCGCGCCCGGCCAGCGGCAGCCCACCGGCGGTCGCGGCCTGGATGCGGTTCACGGCCTGAACCTCCAGCCGCCCCAGATGGCGACCTCGCAGCTCGAAGTCATCCACCTGCACATCCAGTGCCGGCATGTTGCCCGGCTGCTCCCCCAGCAGGGCCTCCACGTCGGTCGCCCCGCCGGGCGCCACCGCCAGCCGCGCCAGCCGCGCATGCAGGCGACCGGGTGCACCGGCTCCGGGTGGGCGGTATTCCAGGTACCCCCCGAGTTCGGCGGAATCCACGTTGGCACGCCACAGCGTGCCCTCGCGCACGCCGCCGGCCACCACCTGCTGGAAACGTCGTCCGGCCAGCGTCAGCTCACGGGCCCGCAGGACCATCACCGTGGGCAGATAGGAACTGCCCAGTGCGGACAGCGACGAGCCCGACACCCGCATCAGCTCTGCCGACCATTGGTCCAGGTCCAGCACGGGTACCTGGACGTTGGCCAGCACACCGTCCTCCGGCAGGGGTGCCGATTCGCCGGGCGAAAGCCCCACGGCCAAACTGCCACGCACCACCCTGGGTTCGCCCCCCGTGAGGTCCCGCAGGTAGCTGGCGGCCACCAGCCGGCCCAGTTCGAGCGTGATCTGTTCGCGCCCCCGCGCCTGGGGCTGGATCAGGGACTCGAAGCGCAAGGGCAGCGCCGCGTCCGGGGCTTTGGTCAAGGGGGCGGGCAATTCCAGACCCAGCCCCTGCAGGGTGCTCGTGACCAGCCATTCCGGTTCGCCGTTGCGGGTGCTGAGCTGCGCGCTGTAACCGGTGCCGCCGCTGGCACGCTGCGCCAGTCGCGACAGCATCCCGAGCTCGCGGGCCTGCCGCAGCCCTTCGGCGGTGGCCTGGCCGGTCAGGCGCAGGTTCAGCGCGGGCAGGCCCTGCCCCGCGGCAGCGGTGACCGACTGACCATCCAGCCGGGCGTCACCGCCGAACAGCCGCGCCTGCACGCCGGCAAAGTTGTACCCGCTTTCACTGAACTGAACCGTGCCACGGGTGCGCACCAGCCGCGGCACCTCAGGCATCCACTGCAGGTCGTTGCCCGGCAGGACGACGCTGCCCTGGACCGTGCTGCGTTCGGGCCGGGACCAGGGGACGGCCAGCCGGAAACGGTAATCGGCCGAACCACTGGCCTGCACCCGCGCCAGGGCTCGACCCGTCAGTGACCCCAGCGGCGATCCGTTGACCAGGTTGAGCGCATCGCCCAGAGGGCCCCGCAATTCGGCCTGGACCGTGACCGCATTGGCGTGGGCAAGCTCGGGGATGGTCGCGTCCACCCGCACCAGGGACAAACCGGTGGCGGAGCTGAAGCGCCCGCGCAGGCCGCGCAACCTCAGCTCATCCTGCTCGATCTGGAACTCGCCCGCCAACTGGCTCAAGGCCGGCCAGGGTAGGGCCTCCACGGGCTGCAGCGACCGCGGCACATAGGCGTAGCTGGCATTGCGGAATTCGGCGCTGACGCGAAACTGCCCATCGGCAGGCTCGCGAAACGGCCAGCGCCGCAGATCGCCTTTGACCCGGAAGCGGGCACCCGTGGCGGTGCCGGATGTGATGGCTTCTCGCAGGTAATCGCGAACCGGCTGGGGGATCCGTTGCGGCAGGTAGCGATGCACCCGGGTGATGTCGGCACGGGCCAGCGAGGCCTGCAGATCGAGCAAGCCGGGATCGGGCAATCGGCCCGCACTGCGCGCCGAGGCGCTGCTCTCCCTCTCCCATTGCAACTGAGCCTCGCCCTGCGCGTCGGCGTTGGCAAAGCGCAGATTCAGCAACTGTATGGCGATGCGCCGGGCGTCGATCTGCCAGCGGATGTCGGTACTCAGCCGGTCCAGGGGAATGCGAGGCTCGGCGAACAGGCCCGGGAATTCGATCGCCCCCTGCTCCACGCGCAGGCTGGCGCGACCACCCGCCTGGGTCAGGTCGAAGCTCAAGGTCGCCGCCTCGATGCCGGGGCTGCCCAGGGAGCCGGGACGTGCGGCGGCATCGAGGCGCGACGCCAGGCCGAACTGGCTGACCTCACCCTTGACCGCATAGCTCTGGAAAGCGCCAAAGCCACCCTGCCAGCTGGCCTTGAACGCCGTCAACTGACCGCGTGGCGCATGGTCACGCAGCGCCACGCGCACCGGTTCGGCCAGCGGCAATCGGTCTGCAATGCGGGCCAGCAAGGCCAGGTCCATCCGGTCGGCACTGAACTCGCCGCGCACCGGCAGGCGCCCTTCGGCCCCGAGTTGCTGAAAGTTCCAGCGCGACTCGGGCCAGCGCAGGCCGTCGTCGGTCTCGAAAACCAGGCCCTGGGCGGTCAGGTCCAGGCCCTGGGACAACCTGCGCGCGCCCAGCCGCCCGCGCAGCGAGGGCAGGGTCAGCGCCGGCAGTCCCCGCCCCAGGGTCACATCGACCTGGTCCAGCAGCACATCGGCCACCCCGCCCTGCAGTTCTCCACCGGCCACATCGAGCCAGACTCGCGTGGCGCCATGGCCCCGTCGCAGATCCAGACCCGGATCCAGGTAGGGTCGCCAGGCGGCGACGTCGATGCGGGGCAGGTGCAGGTAAACCTGCCCCTGCCACTCGCGCCAGCGCCCATGGTTCAGGCTCAGCAGCGGTTGCTGCAGGCGCGCCGTGACCGAAAAAGCGGCGCCCCATTCGGCAGGGGGAGCGGCATCGATCCGCAGTTCGTGCCACCGTCCGCTGTTGCGCACCACGATCTGCACCTCGCGCAGGGACAGCGTGGACGCCGAACGGAGTTCGTCGGTCCAGTCGATGGCGCCACCCTGGATCACGAATTCGCGCTGCGAGAAGAACCAGTCGGCCGTGTCGGCGCCCGGCTCCGCCAGGCGCGACAGATCCAGGCCTCCCACGAACAGCCGCCCCGCAGCATCCCGCCGCACGGCCAGCCGCGGGCGGTGGATGTGGATTTGGTCCAACCCCATGCGGGTGATGGAGCGCGGCGACAGCGACAGCAGCACCTGCGGCAACTGCAAGGCCTCGCGGCCCTGGGCATCGAGCACCCGCACCCCCTTGAGCGCCAGCGTCGGCGCAAAGCCCCCCGACTGGATTTCGATCGCGGTGATGCGAACGGTATTCCCGACGAGCGCACCGGCACGGGATTCCAGCCACGGGCGAAATTCGTCGATACGCGGCACAATGACCCAAGCCAGCACGGCCCAGGCGACCAGCACGATGATCCATCCGGCCAGCATCAGCCCCAGGGCCATCCGGGCCAGTGCCGACAGGGTTTTCAGCAACGCGGTGGGTGCGGATGGCCTGTCGATCATCGTGATTTAAAGACTATGACTGGAATTATGACCGGGGCCGAGCTGTCGTCCCACTCACGATTCGCGCAGCGCATCCGGCGCCGTTACGCCCGGGAGATGGCGTACCTGGCCGCCGGTCTGCCGACCCGCGACACCCTGGGCCAGGTCTATGCGGCCTTGCAGTCACAGGGTCTGGACACGGCCTCTGCGCTGCGCGCCCTGCGGCAACTGGTGCTGGAGCGGCTGCTCTGCCTCGACTGCGACCAGAACGCGGCGCTGGGTGACATCACGCAGGCCATGACCGATCTGGCCGAGTTCACGCTTCAGACCGCCTGCAACAGCGTGCGCGCAGACCTGGAACAGGCCCACGGTGCTCCTCGGGGACTGGCTGGCGAGCCGGTTCGGCTGTGGGTGATCGGCATGGGGAAACTGGGTGCGCGCGAGCTCAATGTATCCAGCGACATCGACCTGATCTACGTGTACGACCAGGATGGCGAAACGGCTGGCAACGACGAGGGACGCCGCCGCCTGACCAACCAGGAATACTTTGCCAAGGCGGTGCGCGCCCTGTACGCCCTGATCGGCGACACCACCGAGCACGGTTTCGTGTTTCGGGTCGACCTCGCACTGCGCCCGAACGGCAACTCCGGCCCACCGGCGGTCTCGCTGAGTGCGCTGGAGGAATACCTGCACGTGCAGGGCCGGGAATGGGAGCGTTTCGCCTGGCTCAAGAGCCGGGTGGTCGCCACACTGGGCGAGCCCGACGATGCCACCGCGCTGCGGGCGGTGGTGCAGCCCTTTGTGTTCAGGCGCTACCTGGACTACAGCGTGTTCGACGCACTGCGGGTGCTGCACCGGCAGATCCGGGAGCACGCCCAGAAGCGCAGCAATGGCAGGCCCGAACGCAGCCACGATGTCAAGCTGTCCCGGGGCGGCATCCGGGAGATCGAATTCATCGTGCAGCTGCTGCAGGTCGTGCGCGGGGGTCAGTTCCCGGAGCTGCGAACCCGTCCCACGCTGGAGGCGCTGTCGCGGCTGGTGCGTGCGGATCTGATGCCCCCCGCCACGGCCGAGGCGCTGGCGCAGGCCTATAGCTTTCTGCGCCGGCTGGAACACCGCATCCAGTTTCTGGACGATCGGCAGACCCACGTGATGCCGACCGCCGACGAGGACCTGCAGTGGATCGCCCGGACGCTGGGCTTCGAAAGCCAGCAGGCCTTGCTGAACCAGCTGGACACGCACCGCGAGATCGTCGCGAGCGAGTTCGACACGCTGCTGGGGGGCGGCAACGCGGAGTGCCGCAACTGCGGCGGGCGCACCGGCGGTGAACTGGACGAGCTGCTGTCGCAGCTGCCCGCCGCTTTGCGCGAGCGGGTCAGGCCGTGGCGCGAGCATCCGAGGGTGCTGGCCCTGCGCGAGGAGTCCCGGGCCCGGCTGGTGCGGCTGCTGGCGCGCACGGCGCAGTGGGTGCGGGACGATCAGGCGTCGGAGGAGGCGGCCATCCGGCTGGTGGACTGGGTCGAACCCTTGCTGCGCCGGGAGAGCTACCTTGCGCTGCTGCTGGAGCGACCGACGGTGCACCAGCGGCTGCTGCGCCTGCTGGGCGCTGCGCGCTGGCCGGCGCGTTACCTGTTGCTGCATCCTGGCGTCATCGATGAACTCGCTGGCGTGGACATGCTGGGCGAGCGCTTCGACGCTGCCGAGTTCGAGTTCGAACTGGAGCACCGCCGCAAGGCGCTGACCGAAACCGGGGAAGACGACGAAGAGACCCTGCTGAACCTGCTGCGACGGGCCCACCATGCCGAGGTGTTCCGCACCCTGGCCCGCGATGTGGAGGGCCGTATCACCGTGGAGCAGGTGGCCGATGACCTCAGCGCGCTCGCCGAGTCGGTGCTGGGCATCACCGCGCGCTGGTGCTGGCAGCGGTTGCGGCAGCGCCACCGGGTCGATCCCCGGTTTGCGGTGATCGCCTACGGCAAGTTCGGCGGCAAGGAACTGGGCTATGGCAGCGATCTGGACATCGTGTTCGTCTTCGACGACGAGGACGAGCGGGCTCCCGAGGTGTACGCGACGCTGGTGCGCAAGCTCATCAACTGGCTGACGGTCAAGACCGGCGAAGGCGACCTCTACGA
>VERU01000033.1 GCA_018882485.1 Rhodoferax sp.
CCCTTGTGAATATTGAATAGTTTGCTACTCAATAGCTAGCATCTGGTTGTCGCCAAGGTGCGGACAGATGGCCCTGGCTGCCGTACCATGCTGCGCTGGCCGGGGTGTTTGCCCGGCCTTGCACGAGCACCCTCCCGATGTCCACCTCGCCGGCCAACACCCCGCCTCACCCTGCTGCATCGTCCGGTCCGCGCTTCGGGATTCTGGGCGCCCTGAGCTTCTCCCACTTCCTGAACGACATGATGCAGTCGCTCATTCTTGCGCTGTACCCGCAGCTCAAGGGCGACTTTGATCTGAGCTACACCCAGATTGGGCTGATCACCCTGGTGTTCCAGCTGACCGCTTCGCTGTTGCAGCCGGTGGTGGGGCTGTACACCGACCGCCATCCCCAACCCTACGCGCTGTCGCTGGGCATGGGCTTTACGCTGGTCGGCCTGCTGGTGCTGGCCATGGCCCCGAGCTATGGCGCGGTGCTGGTGGCGGCTGCCCTGGTGGGCACGGGCTCTTCGGTGTTCCATCCCGAATCCTCGCGCATGGCGCGGCTGGCCTCCGGGGGGCGGCACGGGTTCGCCCAGTCGGTATTTCAGGTGGGCGGCAGCGTCGGGCAAGCGACCGGGCCGCTGGCCGCCGCCTGGATCATCGTCCCCTTTGGCCGTCCCAGCGTGGCCGGGTTTTCGGCCGTGGCGCTGCTGGCCATCGGGGTGCTCTGGAACGTGGGCAACTGGTACCAGGCCCACCGGCGCGCCGTTTCGGCTGCAGGAGCGCCCCTGGTGTCACGGCGCAGCGACCTGCCATCCGGGCGGGTGGTGCTGGCCGTGGCCGTGCTGATGCTGCTGGTGCTGTCCAAAAGTTTTTACATCAGCAGCCTGAGCAGCTACTACACCTTCTACCTGATCGAGCGCTTCGGGCTGACGGTGTCGGTGGCGCAGATGCTCCTGTTCCTGTTTCTGGTGTCGGTGGCCGTTGGCACCCTGCTGGGTGGGCTGGTCACCGACCGGCTGGGGCGCAAGCGGGTGATCTGGATCTCCATCCTGGGCGCGGCGCCATTTACCCTGGCCCTGCCTTACGCGGGCCTGGGCGGCACGGCCTTGCTCACCGTGCTGATCGGCCTGATCACGGCGGCCTCGTTCTCGGCCATCATCGTGTTCGCGCAGGACCTGTTGCCCGGCCGCGTCGGGCTGGTGGCGGGACTGTTTTTCGGCCTGTCGTTCGGCATCGGCGGGCTGGGTGCCGCCGTGCTGGGCCGCCTGGCCGATGCGACCAGCATCGCCACGGTGTACCAGGTCTGCTCTTTCATCCCGTTGATCGGTCTGCTGACGGCCGCCCTGCCCGACATCGAGGGCCGCCGACGCGCCCGCTAGCCCCCGGGCGGGCCAACCCGCAGCGTGGCGGTGCGGGGGCGGTCCGGAAACTCTTTCGCGCATCCTCCGGGGGCCTGAACACCGAACGACCCGATACTCTCATCCCCATCATGCGAGTTTCTTCAACCCGTTCGGGTTCCCTGCCCCCGGCGACCAGCGAATCTGCGCGCTGCGAGGCCCTGCGTGCGGCCTGCGCCGGCATTCTGGATGCCCACGGCTTCATCCCGGGCGACCAGGCCGACGAGCGCTACTGCACCGACTGGAGCGGCGCCCGAGGCCATCCGCTGGCGGTGCTTCGACCCCGCGACACCCAGGAGGTGTCGCGCACCCTGGCCATCCTGCATGAGCTGAACCAGCCGGTGGTGGTGCAGGGGGGTGGCACCGGCCTGGTGGGAGCCTGCGTGCCCCAGCCGGGCGAGGCGGTGTTGTCGCTGGAGCGGCTGCGCACCATTGAGGAGATCGACCCGCTCAGCGCCACCGCCACGGTGCAGGCGGGCGTGTGCCTGCAGACCCTGCAGCAGGCGGTCGAGGCGCAGGGCCTGTACTTTCCGGTCGACATCGGCAGCCGGGGTTCCTGCCAGATCGGGGGCATCGTGGCGACCAATGCGGGCGGCAACCGGGTGCTGCGTTACGGCATGACGCGCCAGTCGGTGCTGGGTCTGGAGGTGGTGCTGCCCGATGGCCGTGTGGTCACGCGCATGGGCAAGGTGCTCAAGGACAACGCCGGGTTCGATCTCAAGCAGGTATTCATCGGCAGCGAGGGTTGCCTGGGCGTGATCACCCGTGTGCTGCTGGCCCTGCAGCCCCTGCCCACGGGTCGCCATTCGGCGCTGGTAGCGGTTCAGGGTTTCGAGGCGGTCCTTGCGCTGCTGACCGAATGCCGCCGCCGCCTGGGCCCGCGCCTGAGCAGCTTCGAGGTGATGTGGCGCGACTTCTATGACATCAGCACCGGCCTGCTCAAGAAGGGTCTGCCCGGACTGCAACTCGCGGGCAGCCATGTGGTGCTGGTGGAAGCCGCAGGCTATGAGCCGGCGGCGGACGAGGCCCTGTTTGCCGATGCACTGGCCGGCTTCGAGCAGGGCCAGAGCGGCTGCGAGGTCGTGCTGGCGCAGTCCCTGATGCAGGCCCAGCAGTTGTGGGCCATCCGGGATGCGGCCGGCGAGGCCGCGCGGGCGATGTCGCCCTGCGTGGGTTTTGATGTCAGCCTGCCGCTGGCTGGCATGGCCGCCTGGGTCGATCAGACGCACCAGCGGCTGCGGGCGATGGGCCTGACGCGCACCCAGACCTATGGCCACCTGGGCGACGGCAACCTGCATCTGCTGGTGGGCCTCACGCAGGAAGCCGGTATCAGCGACCGGGTGAACGAGCTGGTGTATGCCGGCGTCGGCGCCCTGGGAGGCTCGATCTCTGGCGAGCATGGGATCGGCCTGTCCAAGAAGGCTTA
The DNA here is from genome assembly GCA_018882485.1 of Rhodoferax sp. Lineage (GTDB taxonomy): Bacteria > Pseudomonadota > Gammaproteobacteria > Burkholderiales > Burkholderiaceae_C > Rhodoferax. The sequence continues at coordinate 2,806 of VERU01000033.1, forward strand.
CCTGCACCACAACCGCAGCGTGAGCGAGATCGAACTGATGAAGCAGTTGAAGACGGCCCTGGACCCCCGCAGCCTGCTCAACCGCGGCCGGATTTTTGATATGTCCTGAGCCCGCTGGTGCCCCCTGGCACCGGCCATGGACCTGCGGGTGGACTCAAGGCAGGCGGGCCAGCCGCTCACGCAGCAGGGCAAAGAACGCGTCGGCATCGACCTGGCGCATGAAGCGGGCATTGGCCGGCCGTCCCGATACGCCCCACCAGTCCACCACCGTCATGCCCATGGTCAGTTCGCTGCGGGTTTCGATTTCGATATTGACCTGGCGCCCCTGGAAGATCTCGGGCTGCAGCAGGTAGGCGATGACGCAGGGATCGTGCAAGGGCCCGCCATCCGACTGGTACTTGGCCACATCGAAGCGCTCGAAAAACTCCAGCATCTGCGCCACCACCTCGCCGCTGCGGTTGCCGGCCGCGCGGATCGCGGCGATGCGGGCCGGGGTGCTGAGCACCTGGTGCGTCACGTCCAGCGGCATCATGGTGATGGGCACCCCGCTCCTGAACACCACCTCGGCGGCGTGCGGGTCGACGTAGATGTTGAACTCGGCAGCCGGCGTGATGTTGCCGCCCTCGAAACAGCCCCCGCCCATGAGCACGATCTCGCGGATGCGGGGCGCGATGTCGGGGGCGCGCACCAGTGCCAGTGCGATGTTGGTCAAGGGCCCGAGTGGACACAGGGTCACGCTGCCCGGGGGCTGTTCGCGCAGGCTGCGGATGATGAAGGCGACCGCATCCTCCGGCGCGGGGGCCAGCGTGGGCTCCGGCAGGTCGGGCCCATCCAGGCCGGTCTTGCCATGCACGTGTTCGGCCGTCACCAGCGGCCGGACCAGGGGCCGGATGGCGCCGGCGTGCACCGGGATGTCGCGGCGGTTTGCCAGCTCCAGCAGGATGCAGGCGTTGCGGGTGGTGAGCGCCAGCGGCACGTTGCCCGCCACCGTGGTGATGCCCAGCACCTGCAGTTCGGGGGAGGCCAGCGCCAGCAGGATGGCCACTGCGTCGTCCTGCCCGGGATCGGTGTCGATGATGATGGGACGGGCGGGGCTCGGATGCATGGCGACGCGGTGCAGGTGGGTGATAGGGGGGCGTGACGGGCCGCGTCAGAAGCGGCGGATCTTGAGGCCGAGTACCTTCTCGGTGAAGACCACCACCACCAGGGTCAGCGCCACGCTGAACGAGGACACCGCCGCCGCCTCGGGGGTGAAGTTGGTCTTGAGGTAGTCGAACAGCTGGATGGGCAGGGTGGAGGTCCCCACGCTTTTCAGCAGAAAGGACATGGTGAAGGTGTCGAAGGAGATGATGAAGGCGAACAGGCAGCCTCCGATGACACCAGGCTTGATCATGGGCAGCATGATGCGGCGAAACCGCGTGAGCCGCCCGGCGCCCAGGCTGCGGGCTGCCAGGTCCCAGTCGGGGTCGAAACTCTCCAGCGAGGCCGACACGTTCATGAAGACAAAGGGCAGGGTCAGCAGCACATGGCCCACCACCAATCCCACCATGCCCCGGGTGCCGAGTCCGATGGCGTAGAAGAAGAACAGCAGCGCGATGGCGGTCAGCACTTCGGGCAACAGCAGCGGCGCCAGCACCGCCAGGCGCACAGCCTCCTTCGAGCGGCCGGCATGAAACACATGGTAGATCGCTGCCGCCGTGCCGATGCAGCCGGAGATCAGCGTGGCCAGCGCAGCCACCCACAAGGAGGTCACGATGGCGCGGCGAAACACCTCATTCTCGAAAAACACCCCGTACCAGCGCAGGGAGTACCCCTGCGGCGGAAAGGTGAGAAAGGCCCCTGAATTGAAGCTGGCCAGCACCACGATGGCAATCGGCGCCAGCAGAAAGGCGTAAACCAGCCCGCAGTACAGGCTGAAGGCCAGGTCGCCGGAGCGGGTCTTCATCGCTGGACGGCCCAGCGCATGCGCGTCAGGCGGGCAAAGGCCACGACGCACAGGGCGCCGACGACCGAAAGGATCAGGGCCAGTGCCGACCCGAAGGGCCACTGGAAGCTGTCGATCAGCGCATCCACCACCGACACCGCCACGGTCTTGACGCGCAGGCCGCCGATCAGGGCGGGCGTGACATAGGCGCTGACCGACAGCACGAACACCAGGATGCAGCCGGACTGCACGCCCGGCAGGGACAGCGGCAGGGTGACGCGCCGGAACACGGTGCTCCGTCCGGCACCGAGCGAACGGGCCGCCAGCTCCACCGAGGGGTCGATGCCCTGGATGGCTCCCATCACCGGCAGGATCATGAAGGGCAGCAGCACATGCGTCAGCGCGATCACGATCCCCAGTCCGTTGTACATCAGCGGCAGGGGGCTGTCGATCAGACCCCAGCCGGCCAGCGTGCGGTTGATCACACCGTTGTTGCCCAGGATGATGGTCCAGCCGTAGCTGCGGATCACGATGCCGACCAGCAGTGGGGTCAGCACGATGCCGTAGCGCAGGGCCCGCCACCGTTCGGACCCCCGGGCCAGTTGCAGGGCCACCGGGTACCCGATGAGCAGACAGGCCAGCGTGGTGACGGCGCCGATCCACAGGGTATTGGCCATCTGGCCGATGAAGAAGGTGTCCGAAAAGAACTTGCCGTAGTTGCCCAAGGTCCAGCCGGCGGCGTAGGGCACGCCCTGACCGGGCGTGCGAAAGCTCATCACCAGGATGTTGAGGTACGGGACCAGCAGAAACACCGCCAGCACCACCAGTGCGGGCAGCAGCAGGAGCAGGGGCGCACTCGGGCGCGGGCGGCCTGTGCTCACGCGGCGGATCCGAGCAGCCAGTAGCTTTCGGGCCGGATGTCCAGCTGCACCGTGTCGCCGATGGCGTACGGACGGCTGGCAAAGGCCTGCGCATGCAGCGTCAGACCGGCGATCTCGATCCGGTAGTCGATCAGGCCGCCGGCGTAGGCCGCTGCCACGACACGGCCGCTGAAGGACCCGGGCGAGGCGGGCTGGAGCGCGATGGCCTCGGGTCGCAGCGCGATGTCGACCGAGGTGCCCACGCGGGCATCGGCCGCCTGGCGGACCTCGATGTCGCCCAGCACGGTTCGGACCTTGCAGCCGTCGGGTCCGTTCGCCAGCACCGTGCCGGCCAGCAGGTTGACCCGCCCGACGAATTCGGCCACCGCCCGCGAGACCGGTCGCTCGTAGATGTCGCGCGGCGGTCCGACCTGCGCCACCCGGCCGGCGAACATGACCACGACGCGGTCCGACATGGTGAGCGCCTCGGCCTGGTCGTGCGTCACGTAGACGGTGGTGATGCCCACCCGGCGCTGCAGGTCCCGGATGAACTCGCGCATTTCATCGCGCAGCCGGGCATCCAGGTTGGCCAGCGGCTCGTCCAGCAGCAGGATGCGGGGTTCGATGACGAGGGCCCGCGCCAGGGCCACCCGTTGCTGCTGTCCGCCCGAGAGCTGGCGTGGATAGCGATCGCCCAGGCCCTGCAGCTGCACCGTCGCCAGCGCCTGGGCGGTGCGCCGCTCGATGTCGGCCCGCGGCACCTTGCGCATCTCCAGCCCGAACGCCAGGTTCTGCTGCACGGTGAGGTGCGGGAACAGGGCGTAGTTCTGGAACACCATGCCGATGTCGCGTTTTTCGGCTGCAACCCGGCTCACATCCTGGGCATCGAAGGTGATACTGCCCGCATCGGCCATCTCGAAACCGGCCAACAGCTTCAGCGTGGTGGTCTTGCCGCAACCCGAGGGGCCGAGCAGCGACACGAACTCGCCGTTGCGGAAGTCCAGCGACACCCGGTCGACCGCCGGTGCGCCGCCAAAGGATTTGGTCAGGGACCGCAGGCTGACGTCGGTCATCCTGCGGTCCGCGTCTCAGGGGTCGGGCACTGCACCACGCCGCACCCGATCAGGAGAAGGTCTTGGCCCAACGCTCGCCCAGCCGGGTCTGGTTGGCGTTGACGAAGTCCCAGTCCCAGGTGAGGATCTTGGCCATGTCGGCGCCCGATACCGGCACATCCTGGCGCAGATCCGCCGGCACCACCACCTTCTGGTTGGTGGGCGAGACGAAGAACTGCCGCATCAGCAAGGTCTGGATTTCCGGCGAGAGCAGGAAGTTGGCGTACTTGTAGGCCAGTTCCTTTTCGGGGCCGTTGGCCAGGATGTTGATGGTCTGGTCGAACATGATCATGCCCTCTTCGGGGATCACGCAGTCCACCGGCAGACCCTGCTTGCGCAGGCGGGAGATTTCGCCGAAGTCGAAGGGGGCGACGACGATCTCGCCCGAGGCCATGGCGGTCGACAGGTTGAAATCCACCTGGATCACCTTGCCGAGCTTGCCCAGGGCGGTGAAGCCGGCTTCCACATCGTACTGGTCCTTGCCGAAGATCTTGGAGGCCAGGGCCAGGGTCATCTTGCCGGCGCTGTTGGCATAGTTGTACAGGCCGACCTTGCCCTTGAACTCGGGGTTGGTCCACAGGTCCTTCCAGGCCTTGGGTTTGGTCTTGACCAGATCGGTGCGGTAGCCGATGCCGATGGGCGATACCGCCGCAATGGCGCCGAAGCCGCCCGTGCTGCGCGCCAGCGGGTAGAGGTCGTTGTAGTTGGGCACCTTGCTCAGGTCCAGCTTTTCAAAAAAGCCTTCCTTGCGCAGGCTGGAGGCAAACACCTCGTTGGTCATCACGATGGAGTAGGGCGGCTTGCTGACCCCGGCCGCGCGCATGTTGGCGCCGAAGACACGGCCATTGCCCACGTCCAGCGTCACCGCTGCGCCCGATTCCTTGGTGAAGGCGGGGGCGATGTGGCTGCGCCAGAACTGCTCCCAGACGCCGCCCAGGGTGGGCACGATCAGGGACTTGCCCTGGGCCGAGGCGCCCGTGGGCCACAGTGAGGAGCCGGCGGCAGCGGCCAGGGTTGCGAGTAGCTGACGACGTTGCAGGGTCATGGCAGGGTTCTTTCGTGGGTTGGGGTTGCGAAGGGTGGGTGGGGTCAGGAGAGAGCGGCTGCAAACGCTTGTCGCGTCTTGAGTTCGATGTAGTCCTGGAAGCTGACCGGATCGTAGCGGGGCCGTGTACCCGGCGGGCAGAAGGCCGGCAGGCACTCGATGCGGGTGTCGTTCGACGGGTTGACGAAAAAGGCGATCGACTGGCGACGCGCCGAACCCCGCATCGACTGCGGTGGATTGATCACCCGGTGGGGCGTGGATACCCAGGTGTCGTTGGTCCAGCGCATGAAGGCATCGGCGATGTTCACCACAAAGGCGTTGTCGATGGCCGGGGCGTCGATCCAGGTGCCATCGCGGCGCTGCACCTGCAGCCCGCCGGCCGAAGCCTCGGACCGAAGGATGGTCATGAAGCCGTAGTCGGTGTGGGTGCCGGCCCGCAGCTGGCCTGCCAGAGGCGCCTCGGTCTGTGCGGGGTAGTTGATGATGCGAAGGGCCGAGAGGTGGTGGGCGAATCCGGGCTCGAAATGGTCCGGTGCCAGACCGATGGCCGCACAGAAAATATGCCGAAGTTGTTTCGCCAGGCGCTCCATCTCCGCGAAATAGGCCATGCAGGCCGCGTGCAGCTCCTGGTGCTGCGACGGCCAGCTGCTGCCTTCAAGACGGGTGCCGAAATTGATGCTCTCCTTGATGTCACCTGGCGTGGCCACCCCCTGTGTCGCGGCCAGCGCCTCTTGCAGGAGTGGCGCGAATTCCAGCCCACCCAGCGCCCGATCCCGACCGATCAGGGAACGCTTGTCGCCCTCGGGCTGGTCGAAAAATGCCCGGGCCGTACGGTACAGGCGGTCGGTGACCCCAGGGTCCACGCCATGTCCGGTCACGACAAAGAAGCCGATGTTCAGGCAGGCCGTCTGGATACGCCGGACCACGGCATCCGCATCGGGGCCGCCGCCGGCAAAAGGGCTCATGTCGATGATGGCCAGGTCGTCGTGTGCCACATCCGTGTCTCTGCTGGGGCCCGGCGGGTCGTCGGGCCTGCGATGGAGATCCTTGTTCGTTTTTGCCTGGAAGATGAGCGGATAAACTGGACTGGCTGAGGGTGTCTGACACGACACCCGGCCCCGACCGGCTCAACCGACCCTGGAGACCACCAACATGGCCTACGAAACAATCCTATACGAAAAGGATGGACAGGACAAATTCGCCACCATCACCCTCAATCGCCCGGACAAGCTCAATGCGATGAACAAGACGGTGATCCATGAAGTGGATCATGCACTGGCCGCTGCCGTTGCGGATCCCGACGTCAACGCGCTGGTGATCCGCGGTGCCGGCCGTGCGTTTTCGGCCGGGTATGACCTGCAGGGCGGCGACTTCGATGTGGATGTGGATTTCTGGCGGGCCGACATGAGCGAAAACGTGGAGGCCCTGCTCAACATCTGGCGCGCGCCGATCCCGGTCATCGCCTCGGTGCACGGCTACGCGCTGGCTGGGGCGCTGGAGCTGATGATGTGCTGTGACCTGGCGATCGCGGCCGACACGGCCAAGTTCGGCGAGCCCGAGGTGCGGCACAACTCGGGCCCCCCGTCTCTCATGATGCCCTGGCTGCTCTCGAGCCGCGACACCCGCTGGCTGATGTACACCGGCGATCTGGTCGATGCCGCCCAGGCCCGCGAGATGCGCCTCATCAACAAGGTGGTGCCCGCCGACCAGCTGGCCCATGAGACCGACAAGCTGGCGCGCAAGATGGCCCGCATGCCGGTGCCGGCGCTCAAGTACACCAAGGCCTCGCTGAACAACCAGCAGATGGTGGCCGGCCTGTTGAGCTCCTTCCAGTACAACATCGAGGCCATCGCCGCCCTGCATTCGACCAAACAGGGGCGCGACTGGATGCGCAAGCTGGCCAACATGTCGCTCAAGGAGTACCTCGAGTTCCGCGACGCGCCCTTTGCCGGGCTGGACTGAATCGGTCGCGGACCCTGCCGGTGGCTGTGACCCCTGTTGCCCTGAGGCCGTTGATGGAGGCCCGCCGGGTCGCCGTCGTGGGCGCCTCGGAGCGGCCCGATGCCCCATCTGGTTTCGTCCTGCGAAACCTTTTGGCCTGTGATTTTTCGGGCACGGTGTGGCCGGTCCATCCGAGCGCGTCCACGGTCTACGGGTGGCCGGCGGTACCCCGCCTGGCCGACCTGCCCGATCGGCCCGATGCCGTGGTGATCGCCGTGCCGGCTGCGACCGCGGTCCAGGTGGTGGGCGAGGCGGCCAGCCTGGGCATACCGGGAGCCGTGGTGCTGGCCAGCGGCTTTGCCGAGACCGGTGCGGCGGGCCGGGCCTTGCAGCAGGCGCTGACCGATGCGGCCCGGTCTGGCGAGATGGCTCTGTGCGGACCCAATTGCCTGGGATTGCATGTGCCGGCCACCGGACTCGCGTTGTTCAGCTCCCGCCTGGTGCCCGGGATGCGTCAGGGGCCTGTGGCCGTCATTTCGCATTCGGGCGCGACGGCCATCGCGCTGGCCAATTCGGGCCGGCTGGGCGTCAGCCATGTGGTTTCGGCCGGTAACGCGGCCGTGACCGATGTGGCCGACTATCTGGGTTACTTTGCGGGCCAGGACAACGTTCGCGTCGTGGCCCTGCTGCTGGAGAAAGTGGCCGATCCTGCGGCTTTTGCACTGGCCATGGCGCAGGCCCACCGGTCCGGGCTGCGCGTGGTGGCATTGCGCACCGGGCGCTCGGTGCGGGGGGCCCGCACCACGGCAGCGCACACGGGCGCCCTGGCGGGATCCAATGAGGCGGCCAGTGCCTTTTTGCACCGCCATGGGGTGCTGGAAGTCACGGACTACGACGAGCTGCTGGAGACCGCCGTCCTGTTGTCGACCGTGCGCGGGCGCCGCACCGGCGGCGGTATCGCGGCGCTGGGCGTCAGTGGTGGCGGGCTGGCGCATTGCGCGGACCTGGCGGCGGATGCCGGTGTGGGCTTTGCCGACCTGGCGCCCACGACCCGTGCGGAACTGGACCGCCTGTTGCCACCGTTTGCCCGCGCCGACAACCCGCTCGACATGACGGGGGTGGTTTTTGGCGAGCCACAGCGCTACGAGCAGGCCCTGACCCGGCTGGCCGCAGATCCGTCGGTTTCCATGCTGGTGGCGGTGCAGGACGTGCCGCTGGGTCTGGACGCCGAAGGAGCCCGGGAGTACAGCGGCATTGCCCAGGCCATTGCCCGGTATCGGGCCCAGGGCGACAAGCCGGTGGCTGTTCTCAGTCTGCTGGCGGGCGGCCCGCATCCCGAGGTCCGCGATATCCTGCAGGCCGCCGATGTGCCGGTGCTGCAGTGTGGTCGGGCGGGCTGGGCCGCGCTGGGCCATCTGTTGCGCACCCGCACGCTGCGCTTGGTCGAACCGGCCCCCTGGATCCGACAGCCAGCCTGGGTGCGGCGCCTGGCCGATGGCCCGGCGCTGACCGAACGAGAGGCCAAAAATTTTTTGCGCGACCACGGCATCCCGACCACGCGGGAGTGGCTGGCGCCCGATCCGGATTCGGCGGTGCGCGCCGCGCAGGCCCTGGGTTGGCCAGTGGTGCTCAAGATCGAGTCGCCCGATATCGCGCACAAGACCGAAGCCGGTGGTGTTCAATTGAACGTCCGCGACGAGGCCGAGGTGCGTGCGGCCTTTGAGCGGCTGGTGGCCAGCGCCCGGCGGTTTGCGCCCGAGGCCCGCATTGCGGGTGTGCTGGTGCAGGAGATGGTGTCGGGCGGTGTGGAAGTGCTGGTGGGCCTGGCGCGTCATCCGCCGTTCGGCCTGGGGCTCACGGTCGGCCCGGGTGGGGTGTTTGTCGAACTCACGGGAGGGCATGCGCTGGATCTGCTGCCGCTGGATGTGGACGCAGCCCGTGAACTCATCGAGACGACGCCGCTCCATCGCCTGCTGGCGGGCTACCGCGGTGGCCCAGTGTCCGATGCGGCCGTGCTGTGCGAGCTCATGCAGGGCCTGAGCCGCATCGGGTTGGCCTACGAACCCTACCTGCAGGCGGTGGACCTCAACCCGGTCTCGGTGCTATCGCAGGGGCGGGGCGTGCGGGTGCTCGACGCCCTCATCGTGCGACACATCGACGAAGTGCCCGCGGCTTGAACCGCAGGCTGTCGACGCCCGGCCGATTCGTCCGAATTCACCCGCGGTCCGTGGCCCGGATGGCGCGGAACTCGGCCAGCAGGCCCTGGCCCGTGGCCTGCGCCCGGGCTGCGTTCTCCTGCTTCACATGACCAAACCCCCGTATGTCCATGGGCAGGCTGGCCAGGCGCACCGCCAGTTCATGGTTGTGCGGGTTCAGCCCCTGCAGCAATTCGTCCACCAGACCCAGGTAATCCTGCAGCAAACGGCGTTCGAACCGGCGCTCGGCGCTGTACCCGAAGGGATCCAGCGCAGTGCCCCGCAGCACCTTCAGGGGCGCCAGCAGCCGCATGGCCTGCAGCATCCAGGCCCCGTAGCGCCGCTTGCGTGGTGTCGTCCCGCCCCTGGAGGCGCCCGCCAGCATCGGGATGGCCAGATGAAATTCGAGCTGGAACGGACCTTCGAATTCGCTGCGAAGACGCTCCAGAAACCGGCCGTCCGTGTACAGCCTGGCAACTTCATATTCGTCCTTGCAGGC
>VERU01000462.1 GCA_018882485.1 Rhodoferax sp.
GCGGCCGAACGCATCGGCACGCTGGTGCGTTCGCACGAGCAACTGCTGGCCTCGCAGAAATCGCTGCTGGCCAGCGCCTCGCATGAGCTGCGTTCGCCGCTTGCCCGCATCCGCATGAGCCTGGAACTGATGGGGGGCGACAGCTCGCCGTCATTGCGGCAGGAAATCTCCCGCAACATCGCCGAGCTCGACCAGCTGATCGACGAAATCCTGCTGGCCAGCCGGCTGGATGCCCGCGAGGCCGACCTGGGCACCGTCGAACCGGTGGATCTCGTGGGCCTGGTGGCCGAGGAATGCGCCCGGGCTGGCGCCGAGTTCGACTGGCAGCCTCCGTCCCCGACCGACAGGTCCGCCGCCGCCGCCCCGGCGGTGCTGCCGGTGCAGGGCGTGGCCAAGCTGCTGCGCCGGCTGGTGCGCAACCTGCTGGACAACGCGCGCCGTCACGGCGCCGGCGATGTGTCGGTGTCGTTGCGGGCGGTGCAGGGCCAGGCCGAACTGCGGGTGGCCGATCGGGGCCCCGGCGTGCCGCCGGCCCTGCGCGAACGCATCTTCGAGCCGTTTTTCCGCTTGCCGGGCGCCACCGAGCGCGATGGCGGCGTCGGGCTGGGGCTGGCACTGGTGCGCTCCATTGCCCTGCGTCATGGCGGCAGCGTGTCCTGTGTGGAGCGTCCGGGCGGTGGCGCCTGCTTCGTGCTGCGCCTGCCCTTGCCCGCGCCGGCTTGATCCGCATCAAGCCAGCTGTTGCCTTATCCCCCTTTTGGGGGATAGATTCGGCGCCCCCCTGCCGCTACAGTGCATCTGTCGCTGTCACACGGCCACCGAACACGGGGCAACAGAGCGCCAGGCGTCTGCCAGACCCGCGTGTCGGATCGCATTCCAACGACGTCCCTTGGGGGACTTTCAGAGCCACCTCCGGGTGGCTCTTTTTTTCAGGCCTCGGGGGGTTGCGCCGGCTCTGCCAGCCGCGCCAGCACCCGGGCCGGTTCCAGGTCGGCCAGGCAGCGGGTGTGGCCCAGCGGGCAGCTGCGCTCGAAGCAGGGTGCGCAGTCCAGGGCGGGCTGGTAGCTCGGGTCGTCCTTGAGCCAGAGTACGGCGGCCAGCGGGTTGAGCGGCGGGGTGTGGTGCGGGCTGCTGGAGCCGAAGATCGCCACCTGCCGCACGCCCAGTGCCGCCGCCACATGCATCAATCCCGAATCGTTGCTTGCTATCAATTTCGCAGCTGAAATGATAGACAGGGCAAGGGCTAGAGGGGTTTTTCCTGCCAGATTCCGGCATTTGCCGGGGCTGCTGGCATGGACCTCGGCGGCCAGTGCCTCACACAGTTCGGCCTCCTTGGCCGAGCCCAGCAGCAGCACCGGGCCGGCCAGCTGGCGTGCGAGCCCGGCAAAGTGCCGGGTGGGCCAGCGCTTGGCCGGGCCGTACTCGGAGCCGGGCGCCATCACGCTGTAGCCGCCGGCTTGCAGGCCCAGGCGGGCCAGGTCGGCCGCCAGCGTCGCGGCGTTCACCTGCAGCCGGGGCCGGTCGCCGGCGGTGCGGGGCTCACCGCTGAGGGCGGAGTAAAAGGCCACCATGGGCGGGCGCTGGCCTCGCGGCGGGTTTTTCAGCCGGTGTGTCAGCAGCCCGACGCGCGCCTCACCCAGGTAGCCCACCCGCCTCGGGATGCCGGCCAGCAGCGGTAGCAGCGCGCTCTTGATGGAGTTGGGGCAGATGTAGGCGCTCTGGTAGCGGCCGGCCAGTTGCCGCGCCAGGGCGCGCCGTTCGCGCCATTGCAGCCGGCCATGCTGGAAGGGCAGCTCAACCACCTCGGTGACCTGGGGCATGCAGCGGTAGATGGGCGCGACCCAGGGCAGGGCGGCCACCGTCAGGCGCTCCCCGCGCGCGTGCAGCCGGCGCAGCAGCGGTTCGGTCATCACCGCGTCCCCGATCCACTGGGGCGCGATGACCAGCGATTCAGTGGTGGGCGCTGAAATGCTCGCCGTCCTTGAGCCGGTAGACGGTGCCGCAGTAGGGGCAACGGGCCTGGCCCTCGCGCCCGACATCCAGGTAGACCTTGGGGTGGCTGTTCCAGAGCTTCATGTCGGCCAGCGGGCTGGGGCAGTGGATGCCGCCCTGGGCGTTGAGGTCGCTGGCCTTGAGTGGGACGGTGGACGTGCTCATGCGGGATGCTCCGTGCACGCCGGCTCAGACCGGGCTGAGCCAGTGCGCGTACTGGGGATTGCGGCCGTTGACGATGTCGAAGAAGGCGCTCTGGATCTTCTCGGTGACCGGGCCGCGGCTGCCGGCGCCGAGCTCGATGCGGTCGAGTTCGCGGATCGGGGTCACTTCGGCGGCGGTGCCGGTGAAGAAGGCCTCGTCGGCGATGTAGACCTCGTCACGGGTGATGCGCTTCTGCACCACCTCGAGCCCCAGGTCCTTGCAGATGTGGAACACCGTGTTGCGGGTGATGCCGTTGAGCGCGCCGGCCGACAGGTCCGGCGTGTACACCACCCCGCCCTTGACCACGAACAGGTTCTCGCCCGCGCCTTCGGAGACGAAGCCCGAGGCGTCGAGCAGCAGGGCCTCGTCGTAGCCCTCGTCGGTGGCCTCCATGTTGGCCAGGATGGAGTTGGTGTAGTTGCTCACCGCCTTGGCCTGCGTCATGGTGATGTTGACGTGGTGACGGGTGTAGCTGGAGGTCTTGACGCGGATGCCGCGCCTGAGGCCTTCGTCGCCCAGGTAGGCGCCCCAGGCCCAGGCCGCGACCATCAGGTGGATGGTGTTGCCCTTGGGGCTCACGCCCAGCTTCCTGTCGCCGATCCAGGT
>VERU01000034.1 GCA_018882485.1 Rhodoferax sp.
GCCCGGTACGGGGCCGCGCCAGCGCACCACCGCCGCCACGCCGGCCACCGCCACCAGGCCCCCCAGCAGGGCCGGCAGCGCCGGCTGGCCCACCCAGGCCGCCATCCCCAGCGCCAGCAGCGCGCCCAGGCACCCCATGGCCGCTTGCGCCCAGGCCAGCCGCCGGCTCGCGGCCGCTCGCTCCAGCGCATCGGCCAGTACCGGGGCGCACAGGATGGCGGCAAAGGGGAACAGGATCACCGTGTAGTAATCCAGCTGGAAGCGCGTCAGGCTGAACAGCGCAAACGTCACCCCGAAAGAAGCCCACAGAAAGACCCGCGCCTCGCGCGGGCCGGGGTCGCGGGGTGCCGGCCGGCGCGGGCCGCCCCCCAGCGCGGCAAAGAACACCGGCACCCAGGGCAGAAAAGCCCACAGGAAAACATGCAGAAAAAAGAAGGGGCTGCCATCTGCGTTGCGGATGGGACCGGTGTTGAAGAACCGGCCAAACTGGCTGTCCCACCAGAAGAAGCCGATGCCCGACACCCCGGTGCGGCCGAACACCTGCTTGTCGGGCTGGGCGTCGAACTGCAGGTACAGGGCCACCATTTCGGGCAGGGTGAACAGCAGGGTGAGCGCCAGCGCGGCCCACCACTGCAGGCTCCACAGGCGGTCCCAGCGGCGCTGCCAGATCCACAGGGCCAGCAGGCCGCTGGTGATGGTGATCAGCGTGAACACCCCCTTGGTCATGAGCGCGGTGGCGCTGAAAAAGGCGCCCAGCAGCAGGGGAGCGAGCGCCGGCCGGTCGTGGTAGCGCAACCAGGCCAGACAGGCTGCCGTGATGCTGCCCGTGAGGTAGGCCTCGGCCCGCACCGCGCTGGAGGTGAGCATCACCTGGAAGGCCGAGACGAACACCAGCACCGCCAGCCAGGCGGTCTGGCGACCGTGCCAGCGCCGCGCCAGCCCGTAGGTGCAGGCCGCCGCCAGCAGGTGGAACAGGAAGCCCGGCAGGTTGTAGCTGAAGGCGCTCACCCCGAACAGGCGGAAACTCAGGGCGGTCAGCCAGAACGGGAAATGCGGCTTGTCCAGCCAGTCCTGGCCGTCGAGCATCAGGTTGACCCAGTCGCCGGTGACTGCCATGTGCTGCGCCAGCGCCGCGTAGGTGACCGAATCGCCCGCGTCCACCACGGGCGTGAGCAGGCCCGCGGCGTTGGCCAGCAGCACGAGCAGGGTCAGCCCGCGCAGGGCGGGAACGAGGTTCGCCACGGGCGCCTCTGGCTCGTGCGCCGGATGGGCCGGACTCACGCAGGGGCCCCTGCCGCGAGGCGGGCGAGGCCGTCGGCCACGGTGGCCGGCGTGGGCATCGGAAAGGATTCGGCAGCGGCGGCGCGCGGGGTCGGCATCGGGACAGGGTGTGGGATGCGGGCGGAAGGGAAAGCGCGGCAGGGTCAGGACCCGGACCGCCGCGCCAAGCCGCTATTGTCCGCGCAAGCCCGACCGTCGTCACCGATGCCCGGAGCCCACGGCGGCCGGCCCCGTGGCGAGACCGCCTCCCATGACCCACCCGGGTCTGACAGGGGGGTCGGGAGGGGAAGGGCAGGCCCTCGTGCCTGGAACGATGCGAAACCCGTTTCGCCCGGATCGCGCAGATCGCCAGCAATTTGCGCGCTTGACGCCACGGCGGCGGCCTCTTACCGTCCGGTCTGCGTCCCTGTGGGGCGCCCAACACCCGACCGCCGATGAGCTTGCGCACCGACCCCCTGGCGCCGATCGACCTGCGCAGCGATTTCCTGGCGCGGCCGGATGCGGCCATGAACGAGGCGGCCGCCGCGGCACGCGCCGACGCACGGTACTTTGGCCTGCGCGAAGACCCCTGGCAGCGCCGGCTGGAGGCCCGGCTGGCGGAGCTGACCGGGCAGGAAGACGCACTGGTGTTCCCGACCTGCAGCATGGCCAACACCACGGCCCTGATGCTGGCCGCGCCCCCGGGCAGCGGGGTGCTGACACAGCCGGGCGCGCATGTGCTGGTGTCCGAGGCCCATGCCGGCGCCGCCCTGGGGGGGCTGGCGCTCTCTGCGGTGGACGGGCGCCACGACGGCGGCTCGGACGCCATGCCCGCGCTGTCGGCCTGGCGCCAGGCGCTGGCGGGCACGGTCGATGCGCAGCGCCCGGCGGTGCGGCTGTGCGTGCTGGAGAACACCCACAACCGCAGCGGCGGTGTGCCGCTGACCGTGGCGTACACGGCGGCGGTGGTGGCTCTGGCGCGCGAGCGCGGCGTGGCGCTGCATCTGGACGGAGCCCGCCTGCTGTATGCGGCCCGGGCGCTGGGCGTCGCCCCGCGGGCCCTCTGCGGCGGCTTCGACACGGTGTCGGTCAGCCTCAACAAGACGCTGGGCGCCCCCGTGGCGGCGGCGCTGGCGGGCCCGGCCGACCGGATCGAGCGGGCGCTGACCCTGCGCCAGCGCCTGGGCGGCGGCCTGCGCCCCACCGGCACGGCCTGCGCCGAGGCGCTGGCCGGTCTGGACGGACTCGCCGACCTGGACCAGCCGCTGGCGCTGGCCCGCCGGCTGGCCGCGGGCCTCGCGCAATGCCCCGGCCTGCGGGTGCTGGCGCCCGACACCCTGAGCAACCTGGTGATGGTGGAGCTGGCGCACGACGACGCGGCGTCAGGGGCGGTGGCCCGCATGGCCGGGCGCGGCCTGCTGGCGCTGGCCATGGACGGGCGGCGCATCCGCTTCGCGCTGTACCGGGGCATCACGCCGGACCAGATCGAACGCGGCCTGGCCATCGTGCGCGCAGCGATCAATCCGCCCTGAGCCCCTCCCGGCACGGGCACCGAGCCACCCCTCCCTCCCCACCCCTGTTGCCCAGGAGCACCCGGCCATGACCTGCAGGATCGGCATCGACATCGGCGGCACCTTCACAGACTTCGCGCTGTTCGACGACGCGCGACACGACATCGTGACCCACAAGGCCCTGACCACGCCCGACGAGCCGGAGCGGGCCGTGCTGGTCGGCCTGGGCGAGCTGCTGGCCAAGGCCGGGGTGACGGTCGATGCCGTCACCCGCGTGGTCCACGGCACCACGCTGGTGACCAACGCCGCGATCGAGCGGCGCGGCGCGCCGACCGCGATGATCGTCACGCGCGGCTTTCGCGATGTGCCCGACATCGCGCTGGAGCAGCGCTACGACCTGTACGACCTGCGGCTGCGGTTTCCGCAGCCCCTGGTGGCGCGGCGCCTGCGCTTCGAAGTGGAGGAACGCATGGGCTGGGACGGCGCGGTGCGTCTGCCGCTGCGACTCGACGGGCTGGCGCAGCCGCTGCAACAGGCGGTGGCGCAGGATGGCGTGCAGTCGGTGGCGGTCTGCCTGCTGCATGCCTACGCCAACGACGCGCACGAACAGGCCGTCGGCGCATGGCTGGAGACCGCCTTTCCGCAGCTGCGCGTGTCCCTGTCCTCGGTGGTTTTCCCGTTCGCCCGCGAATACCACCGCTGGACCACGACCTGCCTCAACGCCTATGTGCAGCCGCTGGTGGACGACTACGTGGGCCGGCTGGAGGCGGGCCTGCGTTCGGCCGGCTTCACCGGCCGCTTCCTCATCATGAGCTCGAGCGGGAGCACGCTCACGCCCGAGATGGCGCGCCGCTTTCCGGTGCGGCTGCTGGAGTCGGGGCCGGCAGCCGGCGCGCTGATGTCGGCGCGCCACAGCCGCTGGCTGGGCGAGCCGCAGATCCTGTCCTTCGACATGGGCGGGACGACGGCCAAGGGCTGTGTGGTGCGCGAACACACGCCGCTCAAGCGCTACGACTTCGAGGTCGGACGGGTGCACGGCTTCCAGCGCGGCAGCGGCCTGCCAGTGAAGATCCCGGTGATCGACAT
This sequence comes from Rhodoferax sp., assembly GCA_018882485.1. Taxonomy (GTDB): domain Bacteria; phylum Pseudomonadota; class Gammaproteobacteria; order Burkholderiales; family Burkholderiaceae_C; genus Rhodoferax. The sequence continues at coordinate 3,858 of VERU01000034.1, forward strand.
GATCGAGATCGGGGCCGGCGGCGGCAGCCTGGCCGAGATCGACGCACGCGGCGTGCTCCAGGTGGGTCCGCGCAGCGCCGGGGCACTGCCGGGACCGGCCTGCTACGGCCGTGGAGGCGGCGAGCCCACCCTGACCGATGCCAACCTGGTGCTGGGTTACCTGGACGCGGACAGCTTTCTGGGCGGGCGCATGAAGCTCGACCCGGCCGCAGCGCGCGACGCCATCGCCTCGCGCGTCGGCCGGCCGCTGGAAGTGGACCTGGTGCGCGCCGCCTGGGGTATCCACGAGGTGATCAACGAGGACGTGGCCAAGGCCTTCCGGGTGCACGCCTCCGAACGCGGCGTCGATCCCCGGCGCTGCTGCATGATCGCCTTCGGGGGATCGGGACCGGTGCACGCCGCCCGCATCGCGCGCAAGCTGCGCATGCCGCGCGTGGTGTGCCCGAGCGGCGCCGGCGTGATGTCAGCCTTCGGGCTGCTGTCGAGCCCGATCGGCTTCGAGCGTGTGCAGTCGCACCGGGTGGCGCTGCATGAGCTGGACGCGGCCACCTTCGGGCACATCACCGCCGAGCTGGAGCGGCGCGGGCGCGAACCGCTGGCCGAAGCCGGCCTGGACGAGGCCGACACCACCCGGACGCTGCGGCTGGACATGCGCTATGCCGGACAGGGCCATGACGTGGAGGTGGGCGTGCCGTTGCCGCTGTCCGCCGATTCCCTGCAGACGGACCTGGCGCGACGCTTCTGCGCAGCCTACGCAGCGGTGTTCGGGCAGCATTTCGAAGACAAGGCGATCGAGATCGTGGCCTGGAAGATGGAGGTGCTCGGACCGGTGCCTGGAGGGCTGCAGCGCCACCGGTTACGCGGGTCGCCCGCCGCGGGCACGGGGGCGGCGCTCAAGGGCCATCGCCTGGCCTATTTCGGGGACGCCGGCGGCCTCTCGACCGCGGTCTACGAACGCCGCGCCCTGCGGCCGGGCGACCGGCTGGACGGCCCGGCTCTGATCGAGGAGGACGAGTCGACCTGCGTGGTCGCTCCGGGCGACCGGGTCGAAGTCGATGCCGAACACCACCTCATCATCCACATCGGAGGGCTCTGACCATGGCGATCGACCCCATCTCCCTGGGCGTGCAGTGGGACCGGCTGATCTCGATCGGCGACGAGATCATCAACACCCTGGTGCGCACCTCGTTCTCCACCAACGTGCGCGAAAGCTACGACCTGTCCTGTGTGGTGTTCGACCGGCAGGGCCGGGCCATCGCCCAGGGCCGCTACAGTGTGCCGTCCTTCACGGGGACGGCGACGGCCACGCTGGCCGCCATGCTGGCGCGCTACCCGGCGGCCACGCTGCGCCCGGGTGACGTGGTCATGACCAACGATCCGTGGATCGGCACCGGGCACCTGTTCGACATCAATGTCATGCAGCCGCTGTTCCGCCACGGCGCGATCGCGGGCTACGCCATGAGCATCACGCATCTGCCCGACATCGGCGGCGCCGGCTTCTCGGCGACGGCGCGCGAGGTCTACGAGGAGGGCCTGCGCCTGCCGATCTGCAAGCTGGCGCACGCCGGGCGGCTGGACGAGACCCTGCTGGACATTCTGCGCGTCAATGTGCGGGTGCCCGAACAGACGCTGGGCGATCTGCTGGCGAACAAGGCCTGCACCGGTGTCGGGGTTCGCATGCTGGGCGAGTTCATGGACGACTACGCGCTCGACAGCCTGGACGAACTGGCCGATGCGGTCATCGCGCAGTCGGAACGCGCACTGCGCGAGCAGATCGCCCGCCTGCCGGCCGGCACCTATCGCCACCGGCTGCAGATCGAAGGCACCGGGGAGCCGCTCACCCTGGCCTGCGCGGTGACCATCTCGGGCGATTCGGTGCACGTGGACTTCGAGGGCACCGGCAGCGCGGTGCGCTCGGCCATCAACGTGCCGCTGTGCTACACGCGGGCCATGAGCTGCTACGCGATCAAATGCCTGACCACGCCCACCATCCCCAACAACCAGGGCAGCGTGGCGCCGGTGACGGTGTCGGCGCCCGAAGGCTGCCTGCTCCATGCAGTGTCGCCCTCGCCCACCGGGGGACGGCACATCGTCGGCCATTTCGTGGTGCCGCTGATCTTCGGCGCGCTGGCGCAGGCGCTGCCCGAGCGGGTGCAGGCGGACTCGGGCATGCTCAATCTCATCAACATGAACGGCACCACGCGCGACGGCCGGCCGGTATCGAGCATCTTCTTTGCCTCGGGCGGCTACGGCGCGCAGCACGGGATGGACGGAGCGCCGACCACGCCGTCGCCATCCAACATGACGGGCACGCCGATCGAAATCTGGGAGAACCTGACCGGGATGGTGATCGAGTCCAAGGAACTGCTGATCGACAGCGGCGGGCCCGGGGAGTTCCGGGGCGGGCTGGGCCAGCGCATCGCCTTTGTCAACGACAGCCAGGGCGAGGTGGTGATCTCCTGCCTGGTGGGCCGCACCGAGTTCGCGCCGCAGGGCCTGGCCGGCGGGCAGGCCGGCGCGCTGCGGGTGGTGCGGATCAACGGCCGGGAAGTCCACCCCAAGGGCCGCTACGTGCTCGCCCGGGGCGACCGCTTGACGACCTGCGAGGCAGGTGGCGGTGGCTTCGGCGACCCCCGGCGGCGCGACCGGGCGCAGGTAGCGCAAGACGTGGAGCAGGGCTTCGTCTCCCTGGACCAGGCCCGCAGCGTCTACGGGTGGACACCCGACTTATGATGCGCCGATGACGTCCCGTCCGGCGCCCGATCCGACCGGCGCCACCCCGCCCCCTTTCATCCCGAGCGCGCCCAGCCAGGAGCTGAGTCAGTTCGAATATGCCCTGCTGACCCTGATGTTCGGCTTCCAGTCCTGGTCCGAGGCCTGCATGGAGGCAGCCGGCTACCGCGGGCTGCAGGCGCTCGACATCCTGACGCTGCATGCCGTGAACCACCGGGCCCGCGCCCGACGCCAGGCCGACATCTGCATGGTGCTCAACATCGATGAACCGCATCGGGTGGCCTATGCGCTCAAGAAGCTGGTGGCCGCCGGCCTCGTCGGAGCCACCCTGATCGGCCGGCAGCGCCACTACGAGACCACCTCCGAGGGCGAGGCGGCCTGCCTGGCCTACCGCCGCATCCGCGAGGCCCACCTGGTGCCGCAGCTGTCCTGGGTCGCCTCCCGCGAGGGCGCGCTGGCCGATGCAACAGGCCTGCTGAGCACCATGACGGCGCTGTACGCCCAGTCCGGCCGCCTGGCCACGGCGGCCTCGGCCGGGCTTCCGAAATCGCCGCCACTGCGTACCAAGCGCTGAGCGGGCGCCAGGCCCCGGCCAGCCGCCCGCGCACGGGTATATTCAAGCGATGTCCCCGCACGCTGCCACCCTCCCGGAACACGGGCATCGTTGCGCGCTGCTGGCCGACCTGCCCGCGTCGCTGGGAGAGGCGCTGCGCGCCGCCGCCGCCGAAGCGCCCGGGCGGCCCTTCATCCGCATGGCCACCGGCGAATGGACCTATGGCTGGATCGACGACGAATCGGACCGGGTGGCCGCAGGCCTGCACGCGCTGGGGGTGCGGCCGGGCGACAACGTGAGCCTGCTGCTGCCCAACCGCATCGAGTTCGCGGTGCTGTGGTTCGCGCTGGCCAAGCTGGGGGCGGTGACGGCGCCGGTCAACACGGCGTTCCGCGGCGCGGCCCTGCGCGATGCGATCGATCTGGTGCAGAGCCGGCTGGTGATCACCGACACCTCGCTGCAGGCCGCCCTGGCCGAGGTGCTGCCGGGACTGCCGCGGATCACGCAGCAGGTGCTGATCGGCGGCGGAGCGCCGGACCCCGGGCAGGCGCTGGGCGCGCCGGCGCCGCAGGCCACCTGCCTGCCCTACGCATCGCTGCACCGCATCGCGCCCGACGCCCGCACCCTGCCGCGACCGGCCGTGGGCTTTGCCGACCTGTGCCTGCTGCTGTACACCTCGGGCACCACCGGCCGCTCCAAGGCGGCCATGATCCCGCACCGCTTCGTGCTGGGCCATGCCCGGCTCACCATCGAGGGGCTGGGCCTGCGCCCGGACGACGTGCTGTATTGCCCCTACCCGATGTACCACCTGGACGCGGCGGTGATGACCCTCGCGCCGGCGCTGCTGCTGCGCGGCGTGGCCGCCATCGGCGAGCGCTTCAGCGTGTCGCGCTACTGGGACGAGATGCGCGCCTTCCAGGCCACGGTGTTCGATTTCATGGGGGCCACCCTGACCATGCTGTGGAAGCAGCCGGCCTCGCCACGCGACCGCAAGCACCGGGCACGGCTGGGCTGGGGGGTGCCGCTGCCGGCCTGGGCGCCCGAATTCGAGGCGCGCTTTGGCTGCCGGCTGGTGGAACTGTACGGCTCCACCGAGGCCGGGGTGATGATCTTCACGCCGCAGGACGCCCCGCGCCGGGTGGGCAGCTGCGGACGGCCCATCGGCCCCTTCGAGGTGGCGCTGCAGGACGAGGATGGCTTTGTGCTGCAGCCGGGCCATACCGGCGAGCTGGTGATCCGGGCGCTGGAGCCGGGGCTGCTGATGAGCGGCTACTACGGCATGCCCGATGCCAGCCTGCAGGCGTTTCGCAACCTGTGGTTCCACACCGGCGACCTGCTGCGCCAGGACGAGGACGGCTACCTCTACTTCGTGGGCCGGCGCAAGGACATGGTGCGCCGGCGCGGCGAGAACATCTCGGCGGCCGAGGTGGAGCAGGTGATCGAGAGCCACCCCGGGGTGCTGGCCTGTGCCGTGTACGGCGTGCCCAGCGAGATGACCGAGGAAGAGGTGATGGCCTGCGTGGTGCCACGCCCGGGCGCCGCTCTGGACGCGCCGGCACTGGCGGCCTGGTGCGCCACCCGCATGGCCCGCTTCATGGTGCCGCGCTACCTGCGCTTTGCCGACAGCCTGCCCAAGACGCCCACCGACAAGGTGGAAAAATTCCGATTGCAACAACAGGGCATCACGCCCGACACCTGGGACCGGGAACCCCCGACACGCACACCATGAGCTTTGCCACCCACCACACCGTCGGCCGCGTCAGCGTGGTCACCCTGAACCGGCCCGAGCGGCTGAACGCGATCAGCGGCGATCTGCTGGTGGACCTGCATGCCGCGCTGGTGCAGGCGCAGGCCGACCCGGCCACCGGCGCCATCGTGCTGACCGGCGCCGGCCGCGCCTTTTGCGCGGGCGACGACCTGAAGGAGTTCGACCAGCAGTCGGAAAGCCCGGCGGCCATCGCGCTGCACTGCGAGCGCATCCAGCAGATCACCCGCGACCTCATGTTCGGCCCCAAGCTGGTGGTGGGCGCGGTGCACGGCTACGCGGTGGGCGGCGGCTTCGAATGGGTGCTGAACTGCGACCTGGTGGTGGCGGGGGAAAGCCTGGTGGGATTTTTCCCGGAGATGGCGCTGGGGCATTTCGTGACCGGCGGCGTGACGCACCTGCTGCCGCAGAGCCTGGGCCACCAGCGCACCATGGAGCTGATCGTGCTGGGCGAGCGGCAGGACGCGGCGGCGCTGCACCGGCTCGGGCTGGTGAACCGGGTGGTGCCGGATGCCGAGCGGCTGGACACGGCGCTGGCACTGGCTGCGGAACTGGCCAGCCGTTCGGCAGGTGCCACGGCCCGGCTCAAGCGGTTGCTGACCAGCCAGCAGGCCGCGCTGAACTGGGCGCTGGAGCAGGAGCGCCAGGCCGCGCAGGCCTGCTTCGCCGACCCCGACACCGCCGCGCGCATTGCCGGCTTCGCCACCCGCAAGGGCTGAGGCCAGGCCACCATGGCAGCCGGACACACCGACCCGCACCAGGAGCTGCGCGATGCGGTGCGTGCGCTGTGCGCCCAGTTCCCCGACCGCTACCACCGCGAGGTCGACCGCGAACGCGCCTATCCGCAGGCCTTTGTCGATGCGCTGACCCGGGCCGGCTGGCTGGCCGCCCTGATCCCGCAGGAGTTCGGGGGCGCCGGCCTGGGCCTGACCGAGGCCTCGGTGATCATGGAGGAAATCAACCGCAGCGGGGCCAACTCGGGCGCCTGCCATGGCCAGATGTACAACATGGGCACGCTGCTGCGGCACGGCTCGGCGGCCCAGAAGGCGCATTACCTGCCGCGCATCGCCCGCGGCGAGTTGCGGCTGCAGTCGATGGCGGTGACCGAGCCCGACGCCGGCAGCGACACCACGCGCATCCGCACCACGGCGGTCCGGCGCGGCGACCGCTATGTGGTCAACGGACAGAAGGTCTGGACCTCGCGGGTGCAGCACTCGGACGGCATGATCCTGCTGGCGCGCACCACGCCGCTGGCCGAGGTGACACGGCGTTCGCAGGGTCTGTCGGTCTTCCTGGTGGACCTGCAGCAGGCGCGGGGCGCCGGCCTCGCGGTGCACCCGATTGCCAACATGGTCGGCCACGAGACGAATACCCTGTCCTTCCACGACCTGGAGATCCCGGCGGAGCAGCTCATCGGCGAGGAGGGCGAAGGCTTTCGCTACATCCTCGATGGCCTGAACGCCGAGCGCACGCTGATCGCGGCCGAGTGCATCGGCGACGGCCGCTGGTTCATCGACCGCATCAGCCGCTACGCCCGCGAGCGGGTGGTGTTCGGGCGGCCGATCGGGCAGAACCAGGGCGTGCAGTTCCCGATCGCGCAGGCCCACATCGAGGTCGAGGCGGCCGACCTGATGCGCTTCGAGGCCTGTCGCCTGTTCGATGCGGGCGAGCCCTGCGGGACGCAGGCCAACATGGCCAAGTACCTGGCGGCCAAGGCCAGCTGGGAGGCCGCCGAGGCCTGCCTGCAACTGCATGGCGGTTTCGGCTTCGCCTGCGACTACGACGTGGAACGCAAGTTCCGCGAGACCCGGCTCTACCAGGTGGCGCCGGTCTCGACCAACATGATCGTCGCCTACGTGGCCGAGCATGTGCTCGGGCTGCCCAGGTCGTACTGAGCAGGGGGACCACGGGCATGACCGATCGGATGCGTCCCCTGGACGGCGTGCGGGTGGTCTCGCTGGAGCAGGCCATCGCCGCCCCCTACTGCACCCGCATGCTGGCCGACCTGGGCGCGCGGGTGATCAAGGTGGAGCGCCCGGGTACGGGTGACTTCGCGCGCGACTACGACCGCCGCGCACGGGGCCTGTCATCGCATTTCGTGTGGACCAACCGGGGCAAGGAGAGCCTGACGCTGGACCTGAAGCAGGCTGCGGCCCTGTCGGTGCTGGACCGGCTGCTGGCCGGCGCCGACGTGCTGGTGCAGAACCTCGCGCCCGGCGCCATGGACCGGCTGGGGCTGGCGCACGAGGCGCTGGCCAGCCGCCATCCCCGGCTGATCCGCTGTGACATCTCGGGCTACGGCAGCAGCGGCCCGTACCGCGACCGCAAGGCCTACGACCTGCTGATCCAGGCCGAGGCCGGCTTTCTGTCCGTCACCGGCACCCCGGAATCGCCCAGCAAGGCGGGGATCTCGGTGGCCGACATCGCGGCGGGAGTCACCGCCCACAGCCAGATCCTGGCCGCCCTGCTGCTGCGCGCACGCACCGGCCGAGGTGCCCGCATCGAGGTCTCGATGCTGGAGGCGCTGGCCGAGTGGATGGGGTTCCCGCTGTACTACACGCTCGACGGTGCGCCGGCACCGGCGCGCAGCGGCGCGGCCCACGCCAGCATCCACCCCTACGGACCGTTTCGCACCGGCGACGGGGGCACGGTGATGCTGGGGCTGCAGAACGAACGCGAGTGGCAGGCCTTCTGTCACGGGGTGATGCGCGATGCGGCGCTGGCCGAGGACGCCCGCTTCGCGGGCAACGCCGCGCGCCAGCAGCACCGCGAGGCGCTGCAGCAGCGCATCGACCACTGCCTGTCCGGCCTGCGGGCCGACGAACTGCAACAACGGCTGGACCAGGCGCAGATCGCCAACGCGCGCGTCAACGACCTCGCAGGACTGTGGTCCCATGCCCAGCTGCTGGCCCGGGAGCGCTGGCACACCGTGGCCTCTGCGGCAGGCCCCCTGCCGGCGCTGCGCCCGCCCGGCGACAGCGATGCCTTCGAATTCAGGATGGCGGGCATCCCGGCGGTGGGCGAGCACACGCAGGCCATCCTGGGCGAGCTGGGCCTGGACGACACCGAGATCGCGGGGCTGCGCGCCAGCGGGGCGGTGTGAGGCCGACCGGCGCGCCCGCTCAGACCCGCTCGATCACCAGCGCGATACCCTGGCCGACCCCGACGCACATGGTGCACAGGGCGTAACGACCCCCGCTGCGGTGCAGCTGGTTGATGGCCGTGGTCACCAGCCGGGCGCCGCTGGCTCCGAGCGGATGCCCCAGCGCGATGGCGCCGCCGTTGGGATTGACACGGGGATCGTCATCGGACAGCCCCAAATCGCGCAACACGGCCAGACCCTGGGCGGCAAAGGCCTCGTTGAGTTCGATCACATCCAGCTGGGCCAGGCTCAGGCCGGTCTGGGCCAGCACCTTGCGCGTGGCCGGGGCCGGAC
>VERU01000463.1 GCA_018882485.1 Rhodoferax sp.
GCTGGTTCGACAACTACGTAGGCGTGGTGATGCTCGTGCGGGTGGTGGACGGCGTGCTGCGCCGCGGCGACCGCATCCGGCTCATGGCCACCAACTCGGTCTACGGGCTCGAGCAGCTGGGTGTGTTCACGCCCAAGTCGGTGGCGCGCGATGCGCTGCAGGCCGGCGAGGTGGGCTTCCTGATCGCCGGCATCAAGGAGCTGCATGCGGCCAAGGTGGGCGACACCATCACGCTCGAGAAGAAGCTGCCCAACAACGCCGGGCCCGCCAGCGAGGCGCTGCCGGGCTTCAAGGAGATTCAGCCGCAGGTCTTCGCGGGCCTGTACCCCACCGAGGCGAGCGAGTACGACCAGCTGCGCGACGCGCTCGAAAAGCTCAAGCTCAACGACAGCTCGCTGCGCTTCGAGCCCGAGGTGAGCCAGGCGCTCGGCTTCGGTTTCCGCTGTGGCTTCCTCGGCCTCTTGCACATGGAGATCGTGCAGGAGCGGCTCGAGCGCGAGTTCGACCAGGACCTCATCACCACCGCGCCGAGCGTGGTCTACCAGGTCGAGCTCGGCGACGGCACGGTGCTCGAGGTGGAGAACCCGAGCAAGATGCCCGACGCGGGGCGCATCCAGGAGATCCGCGAGCCCATCGTCACGGTGCACCTGTACATGCCGCAGGACTACGTGGGCCCGGTGATGACGCTTGCGAACCAGAAGCGTGGCGTGCAGATCAACATGGCCTACCACGGGCGCCAGGTGATGCTGACCTACGAGCTGCCGCTGGCCGAGATCGTGCTCGACTTCTTCGACAAGCTGAAGTCGGTCTCGCGCGGCTATGCCTCGATGGACTACGAGTTCAAGGAGTACCGCGCCGCCGATGTGGTGAAGGTGGACATGCTGATCAACGGCGAGCGCATCGACGCGCTGTCGGTCATCGTCCACAGGAGCCAGGCCGCACCACGCGGACGCCAGATCGCCGCCAAGATGCGCGAGATCATCCCGCGCCAGATGTACGACGTGGCGATCCAGGCGGCCATCGGCGCCAACATCATTGCGCGTGAGACAATCAAGGCCCTGCGCAAGAACGTGATCGCCAAGTGCTACGGCGGCGACATCACCCGCAAGCGCAAGCTCCTGGAAAAACAGAAGGCCGGCAAGAAGCGCATGAAACAGATCGGCACCGTGGAAGTGCCGCAGGAGGCGTTTCTGGCCATCCTCCAAGTGGACGACTGATGCAGACCCTCACCGCGCTGGTGCTCGCCGCCTTTGGTGCCTATGCCGGCGCCTGGTACTTCGGCCTGATCGAAGGCAATTTCTCGCTGCTGCTGTTTGCGGCCACGGTGGTCACCGGGGGCTACTGGCTGGCCGAGCGGTTCTACTTTCTGCCGCAGCGCCGCAAGGCGCTGGCGCTGGCCGAAGCCCAGGCGCAGCAGCGGCGGGCCGACCTGGCCCGCATGGGCATCACCCAGACCGACACCGTGGAACCCGGCGCGAATAGTGCGCTGCTGGCCCAGCCCTGGTGGCTGGACTGGACGGCCGGACTGTTTCCGGTGATCGTGGCGGTCTTCGTGCTGCGGTCCTTTTTGTTCGAACCCTTCAAGATCCCGTCCGGGTCCATGATCCCGACGCTGCTGGTGGGCGACCTGATCCTGGTGAACAAGTACCACTACGGTCTGCGGCTGCCGGTGATCAACACCCGCATCACCCAGGGCAATCCGGTGCAGCGCGGCGATGTCATCGTGTTCCGCTACCCGCCCAAGCCCAGCCTCGACTACATCAAGCGCGTGGTCGGCCTGCCCGGAGACGAGGTGTCCTACCTGAACAAGCGCCTGAGCATCAACGGGCAGCCGGTGGCGGTGCAGCCGGTGGCTGATTTCTTCGACGAAGACCAGATGCGCTATGCCCGCCAGTTCGAGGAGGCGCTGGCCAGCCAGCCGCACCGGCTGCTGCTCGACGAGCGCCGTTCGGCCGCCATCTCCGAGGCCGAGCGCTTCCCGTTCAAGGAGCAGTGCCGCTACAGCGTGGAAGGCGTGGTCTGCAAGGTGCCGCCGGGGCATTACTTCATGATGGGCGACAACCGCGACAACTCGCTGGATTCGCGGTACTGGGGGTTTGTGCCGGAGGGCAACATCGTCGGGCGGGCCTTCTTTGTCTGGATGAATTTCGGCAACCTCAAGCGCATAGGGTCCTTCCATTGAGCGACCGACTGGCGGCCCTGGAGCGCCGCCTGCAGCACTCCTTTGCCAACCCCGCACTGCTGGCCCAGGCGCTGACGCACCGCAGTTTTTCGGCGGATCACAACGAGCGGCTGGAGTTTCTGGGGGATTCGGTGCTGAATCTGGCCGTGGCCGGCCTGCTGTTCCATCGCCTGGGTTCCCTGCCCGAGGGCGATCTGTCCCGGGTGCGGGCCAATCTGGTGCGCCAGGACACGCTGCACGGCCTGGCGGTGTCCTGCGGTCTGCCCGATGTGCTGCGGCTGGGCGAAGGGGAAATGCGCTCCGGCGGGGCCCGCCGTCCGTCCATCCTGGCCGACGCGCTGGAGGCGGTGATCGGCGCTGTCTACCTGGATGCGGGCTACGGCGCGGCCATCGCGCTGGTGCACCGGCTGTTCGATGGCGTCGACATCAACCCCCAGATGCAGGCCATGGGCAAAGACCCCAAGACCGAGCTGCAAGAGTGGCTGCAGGCCCGTCGCTACCGCCTGCCCGGCTACCGTGTGGTGGCCACGCTGGGCGCGGCGCACCGCCAGACCTTCGACGTGGAGTGCGAGATCGTGGAACTCGCACTGGCGGAGCGCGGCATCGGCGGATCGCG
>VERU01000464.1 GCA_018882485.1 Rhodoferax sp.
CCGTAATCCAGGCCCTCGTCGACCGCATAACGGGCGGCCAAGGTCGCGATCTCGGTCTCCAGGCGCTGCATGACCGGATTGTGCCTGCTGGGGCGGCCGCCTGCCGGAACCTAAAATCTGACCGTGCACCTCCACATACTCGGCATCTGCGGCACCTTCATGGGGGGCCTGGCGGCGCTGGCCCGGGAAGCTGGACACCGCGTGACCGGGTGCGACGCCGGCGTCTATCCGCCCATGAGCGAGCAGCTGCGCCAACTCGGGATCGACCTGATCGAGGGTTACAGCGCCGACCAGTTGGCCCTCAAGCCCGATCTGTTCGTGGTGGGCAACGTGGTCAGCCGGGCACGCCGGCCCGACGGCTCGCCCCGGTACCCCCTGATGGAGGCCATACTGGATGCCGGCAGGCCCTACACCAGCGGCCCGCAGTGGCTGGCCGAACAGGTGCTGCAGGGACGCCACGTGATCGCGGTCGCCGGCACCCACGGCAAGACGACCACGACCGCGATGGTGGCCTGGATCCTGGAGCAGGCCGGCCGCCAACCTGGGTTTCTGGTGGGCGGGGTGCCCGTGAACTTCGGGGTGTCGGCCCGCCTGGGCCGGCCCCTGCCACCCAGTGGGTCAGGGCCAACGGACCGGCCGCTCTTCGTGATCGAAGCCGACGAATACGACACCGCCTTCTTCGACAAGCGCAGCAAATTTGTCCACTATCGCCCCCGCACCGCGATCCTCAACAACCTGGAATTCGACCACGCCGACATCTTTGACGACCTCGCGGCCATCGAGCGGCAGTTCCATCACCTGGTTCGCACCGTGCCGTCCGGCGGCCGGTTGGTGGTCAACGGCCTGGATGACCACCTGACGCAGGTGCTGCACCAGGGCTGCTGGAGCGAAGTGCGCAGCTTCGGCGCCACCAGCAGCGACTACAGCGCCCAGGGAGAACCCGACGACTTCGCGATCCACCAACAGGGCCGCGAGGTGGCCCGGCTGCGATGGGGCCTGAGCGGCGTGCACAACCAGCTCAACGCGCTGGCGGCAGTGGCCGCCGTGGACCACGTGGGCGTCACGCCTGCGCAGGCGGCAGCGGCGCTGAGCCGCTTCGAGAGTGTGCGCCGGCGCATGGAAGTGCGTGGCAGCGTGCCGCGGACCGGTGGCTCCATCACGGTCTATGACGACTTCGCGCACCACCCGACCGCCATCCGGACCACGGTGGACGGGCTGCGCCGGCACATCGGAGCGCAGGCGCGCATCCTGGCCATCTTCGAACCGCGCAGCAACACCATGAAACTCGGCTCCATGAAGGCGCAACTCCCCTGGAGCCTGGAATCGGCCGACCTGGCCTTCTGCCACACCGGCGGCCTGGACTGGGATGCGGCCACGGCACTGGCCCCCATGGGGGAGCGCGCCTGCCTGGCCGGCAGCGTGGATGCCCTGGTGAACCAGGTGGTCCAGGCCGCCCGGCCCGGCGATCATCTGCTGTGCATGAGCAACGGCGGCTTCGGCGGTATCCACCTCAAGCTGCTGGAAATGCTCTCAAAAAAAGAGCAATAAAACCAGCAAAATCAAGGCTTTGAGCCGTGTTCAGGCGGAAAACCCTGACGGCGGGCACCGACCGCTGCCGAAAGGGCCTGCAGCACGCCCAGCGTATCGTCCCAGCCCAGGCAGGCATCGGTGATGCTCTGCCCGTAAATCAGCCCGGCGGCATCGTCCTTCCCGGGGGTGAACTTCTGTGCACCGGCCACCAGGTGGCTCTCGACCATGACGCCAAATATGCTGCGGGAGCCCGCCCGGACCTGAGCCGCGATGTCACCGGCCACATCGATCTGCTTCTGGTGCTGCTTGCTGCTGTTGGCGTGGCTGCAGTCCACCATCAGGGTCGGCGGCAGCTTGGCCTTCTTGAGCTCCTCACAGGCCGCCGCCACGTGGGCCGCGTCGTAATTCGGTGCCTTGCCGCCGCGCAGGATGACGTGGCAATCGCGGTTGCCGTTGGTCTGCACGATGGCCACCTGACCGTTCTTGTGCACCGACAGGAAATGGTGCCCGCCCGCGGCCGCCTGGATGGCGTCGGTGGCGATCTTGATGTTGCCATCAGTGCCGTTCTTGAAGCCGATCGGCGCCGACAGGCCCGAGGCGAGTTCCCGGTGCACCTGGCTCTCGGTGGTGCGCGCCCCGATGGCGCCCCAGGAAATCAGGTCGCCCAGGTACTGCGGCGAAATCACATCCAGGAACTCACTGCCCGCCGGCAGCCCCAGGCGGTTGATGTCGATCAGCAACTGCCGCGCGATGCGCAGCCCCTCGTCGATGCGGAAGGTCTCGTCCAGATAGGGGTCGTTGATCAGCCCTTTCCAGCCCACCGTGGTCCGGGGCTTTTCGAAATACACGCGCATCACGATTTCCAGCGTGTCGGCGTGGGCCTGGCGTGCCGCCAGCAGGCGCCGCGCGTAATCCAGCGCCGCGGCCGGATCGTGGATGGAACAGGGACCGACCACGACCAGCAACCGGTCATCGCGTCCGGCCATGATGTCCTGGATGCGCCGGCGGGTGGTGCTGACAAGGGTCTCCACCGCGCTGCCGCGGATGGGAAAAAAGCGGATCAGATGCTCGGGCGGTGGCAGTACCGTGATGTCGCGGATGCGCAAATCGTCGGTCGGGCCGGTGCGGTCGGTGGGCTGCGCGCTGGGCCAGGCTTCGGCAGGGGACGGTGCGTCGGGTGCAAGGTTCATCTCGGGGGCTCCTGGTGAGGGTCTGGGTTGAATCGGATACCGGTAGGACAAAAAAAAACCGCCGGTGTCACCGGCGG
>VERU01000465.1 GCA_018882485.1 Rhodoferax sp.
GTATGGCACCTTCGAGTGCCGCACCGTGGACACGCTGCTGGCCTTTGGCGAAAAGGGTCGGGTCTATTCAGTCCCCGTGGCGGCCTTGCCAGGCGCCCGGGGCGATGGGCAACCCATCACCAGCCTGATCGAGTTGGAGCCCGGGACCGCCCTGTCGCATTATTTTGCGGGGCCGGCGGAGGCCATCCTGCTGCTCGCATCCAGTGGCGCTTATGGGTTTTTGGCCCGGGTGGGCGACATGGTGTCTCGTCTCAGGGCGGGCAAGGCCTTCCTGACCTGTGCCGAGGGCGAAACGATCTGCCAGCCAGCGGTGGTGGCCCATCCCGGAGGCAGTCAGCCGCAGCCGTCCGCCACGCAGGTGGCCTGTGTCTCCGTGGGCGGCCGGGTGCTGACCTTCGACATCGGCGAGATTCGGTACATGGCCCATGGCGGGCGGGGCTTGATGCTGCTGGACCTGGAGGCCAAGGACAGCCTGGCCGGCGTGGCTGCCTACCAGCGCAGCATCCGCATCACGGGTATCGGTCGGGGCGGCAAGCCGCGGGAAGAGACGCTGGAGATCCGCAGTCTGAACAACGCCAAGGGGGCGCGGGCCCGCAAAGGCCGCTCGGCCGATTTCGGTTTTCGTCCGCAGCGGGTGCAGCGCATCGAATAGGACGGGGTCAGACCGGCTGCGCCCGGGGGCTCTTTGCCTCGACCGGCGTGTACGCCATGGCCAGCGCCGCCTGTCGCAGCAGGTCGAGGGTGGCAGCTTGCGTCAGCGTACTGGGACGCAACGAACTGGTGGCCAGATAGGCCAGGGTGTGCAGGGCCGGCGGTCCGATCTCCCTGACCGACAGCGACTCGGGCCGCACCCAGGTGTTGACGGCGTGGCGGGTCAGCACGGCGGAGCCTGCGCCATCGGCCACCAGATCCAGGATGGCCCCCACGCCATCGATTTCCAGCGCGATCTGCGGTTGACAGCCCAGGCGTGCCATCTCGGACTCCACCAGCATCCGGATGGCGTTGGGCCGACTGGGTATCACCAGCGGCAGGTGGGCCAGTTCGGCCAGCGGCATCGGGGGGCGCTGCGACCGGCCCGGGGCACCGGCCTGGACAAGTACCAGTTCCTCTCGCAGCAGCGGTTCGATGTCGATGCCGGCACTGGGCTGGGCGTTGTACAGCACCGCGATGTCCAGCCGGCCGTTCAGCAGCGATTCCAGCATCGCGACCGACAGCCCTTCGCTGATGGACAGGCTGGCCTGCGGCAAGGTCTCCCGGAACCGACGCGTCAGCGGCACCGTCAAGGCCCGGGCCAGACTGGTGGGCAGTCCCACGGCCACCCGGCCGGCCAGGGCGCCGCGCACCTGTCCCAGGTCTTCGTGGGCCCGCTCCACCTGGTGCAGGATGCCCCGTCCGTGCGCCAGCAGCACCTTTCCGGCCTCGGTGGGCACGGCCCCGCGTCCGTGTCGCACCAGCAGGTTCTGTCGCAGTTCCACCTCCAGCAGGCGGATCTGCCGGCTCAGCACGGGTTGTGCCACGGCCAGCGCACTGGCAGCGCGGGTGAAGCTGCCCAGTTCGGCCACGCGCACGAAGTAGCGGAGTTGCTTGAGATCCATTCTGTTTGATGGAGCATATCAATTGTTTACCTATTTCAAAATAGCATAACTGATAGGTGCTTCAGGTCTCTTGCTGCGAAGGCGGAGGCCGCGACAATCGGATCATGCAAACCGCGATTCCCTGCCTGTTCATGCGCGGCGGCAGCTCGCGCGGCCCGTTTTTTCTGGCCTCCGACCTGCCGGCCGACATCGCCGCCCGCGACCGCGTGCTGTTGGCTGTGATGGGCTCGCCCGACCGCCGTCAGATCGACGGGCTGGGCGGCGCCCATCCGCTGACCAGCAAGGTGGGGATCGTCAGCCGCAGCGCGACGCCCGGCGTGGTGCTGGATTTCCTGTTCGCCCAGTTGCAGCCGGACAAGGACACCGTAGATACCAGCCCCAATTGCGGCAACATGCTGGCCGCGGTGGTGCCGTTTGCGCTGGAGCGCGGTCTGATTCAACCGCAGGGGGACTCCACCACGGTGCGGGTTCTCACCCTCAATACCGGCATGCAGTGCGATGTGACGGTGCAGACGCCCATGACGCCACAGGGGCGCCGTGTCGGCTACGACGGAGATGCCCGCATTGACGGCGTACCCGGCACCTCGGCGCCGATCACCATCAATTTCCTGGACACCGCGGGATCGGTCTGCTCGGGTCTGCTGCCCACGGGTCGGGTGCGCGACGTGGTGACGGTGACGAGCGAGGGCTTTGCCGCCTTTACCCTGCCGGTCACCTGCATCGACAACGGCATGCCGCTGGTGATGTTCCGGGCCACGGATGTCGGGTGCACCGGCTACGAGAGCGTGGCCGAGCTCAATGCCGACGCCCCGCTCAGGCAGCGCATCGAGGCCCTGCGGATCCAGACCGGCCACCTGATGGGCCTGGGCGATGTGAGTGCCAAAAACTACCCCAAGATGACGCTGATCGCCCCGCCGCGCAGCGGCGGCAGCCTGTGCACCCGCAGTTTTATCCCGCACGTGTGCCACGACGCCATCGGCGTGCTGGCAGCGGTCACGGTCGGCACCGCGTGTGTGCTCCAAGGTTTGGTGTGCGAGGGCCTGGCGGTGGTGGAAGCCGGTAACGAGCCCCGCGTTTCGGTGGAGCATCCCACCGGCGAGTTCAGTGTGGCGCTGGGGCTGGACCCGGCCAACCCGCAAAACGTGACCCGCGCTGCCCTGCTGCGCACGGCCCGGCTGATCATGCGCGGTGAGGTCATGAT
>VERU01000035.1 GCA_018882485.1 Rhodoferax sp.
TTTCGAAGCGCAGCCTCTGGCTTTCTTTCAGCGCGTGGCCCAGGGCTATGCCCAGCGGGCGGCCGAGGATTCCGGGCGCTTCGCCCGCCTGCGTGCCGACCACGGCCGGGATGCGGTCTGGCAGGAGGTGCTGCTGGCCGTGCGCTCGCGCGGATGGCTGGCGCCCGCCCCATGACGGCCCAGCTCCCCGCGACCGCCGCGTCGGGCAACGAGCCCTGGATGGCCCAGCAGATGGCCCGGCTGGCCGGGCGTCGGGGCCATGCCTGGCTGCTGGCAGGACCTTCCGGCCTGGGGCAGTACGAACTAGCGCTGGGCCTGGCCAGTGCCTGGCTGTGTGACCACGCCGGACCTCAGGGGGCTTGCGGCACGTGCCCGTCCTGCCATGCCATTTCCGTGCGCACCCATGCCGACCTGCGGGTGCTCATGCCGGAAACGGCGTTGCTGGCCCTGGGCTGGCCACTGGGCGAGAAGGCGCAGCAGGAGATCGACGCACGGGATCGCAAGCCCAGCCGCGAAATCCGGGTCGAGGCGCTGCGCGAAACCATCGAATTCTGCCAGCGCAGCAGTGCCCGGGGGCAGGGCAAGGTGGTGCTGGTGTACCCGGCCGAACGGATGAACACCGTGAGCGCGAACGCCCTGCTCAAGACCCTGGAGGAGCCCGCCGGCGATGTGCGTTTTCTGCTGGCCAGTGAAGCCGCGCACCTGCTGGCACCGACGGTGCGCAGCCGCTGCCAGCTGCACACCATGGACTGGCCCGGACCCGAGATGGCCCTGGCCTGGCTGCGGCAGCAGGGCCTGTCGGACCATGACGCGTCGGTGCTGCTGCGCGCCTCGGGCGGGCGCCCCCAGGAAGCGATGCGCTACGCGAGGGAAGGGCGGGGCGCCGCCTTGTGGCAGGGCCTGCCTGCGGCGGTGTCCCGGGGCGACCTTGCGGCCTTCAAGGACTGGACATCACCCCAGCTGCTCGATGCGCTGTACAAGCTGAGCCATGACATGGTGTTGCGGGCCTGCGGGGCGCCGCCCCGGTTCTTTCTGCCTGGCGAGTTGCCCGCGCCGGCGTCGCTGCGCGCCCTGAGCGACTGGTCGCGTGAACTGACCCGGGCCATGCGCAGCGCTGAACACCCGTTCCAGATCGGCCTGATGCAGGAAGCACTGCTGGGACAGGCCCGGCAGGCCTTGTCGCGGCGCGATGCGTCGCCCGGTTCAGCCACCGGCCCGGCTGCCCATGCAGCCCGCCCCGCTGCGCCGGTTTCCTGAGGCACCGCTCTGTAATCGCGCCTTCATGCCGTCATGTACACCGATTCCCATTGCCACCTGAGCTTTCCCGAACTCCGGGACCGGCTGCCCGACGTGTTGTCGGCCATGCGCGCAGCGCGGGTCGACCGGGCGCTGTGCATCTGCACCACCCTCGAGGAGTTTTCCCTGGTGCAGGGGCTGGCACAGGATCACACCCAGCTGTGGGCGACCGTGGGCGTGCACCCCGATACCGAGGGCTTGAGCGAACCGACCCTGGACGACCTGCTGTCGCGCGGCCGGATGCCCAGGGTGGTGGCTGTGGGCGAGACCGGACTGGATTACTACCGCCTCAATGGCCGCAGCTGGGCCGACATGGCCTGGCAACGCGATCGTTTTCGACGGCATATCGCAGCGGCGCGCACACTCGGCAAGCCGCTGGTCATCCACACCCGCAGCGCCTCCGATGACACCCTGGCCTTGCTGCGCGAGGCGGGCGAGGACGGGTCGGCGGGCAGCGCAGGCGGCGTGTTCCACTGCTTCACCGAAACCCGGGAGGTGGCGCGCGCGGCGCTCGACCTGGGCTTCTACATCTCGTTTTCGGGCATTCTGACCTTTCGCAATGCGCAGGACTTGCGGGAGGTGGCCACGCTGGTGCCACTGGACCGGCTGCTGATCGAGACCGACAGCCCCTACCTCGCGCCAGTGCCGCATCGGGGCAAGACCAACCAGCCCGCCTACGTCCCCCGCGTGGCCGAGCAACTGGCCAGCCTGCGCCACTGCCCGGTGGAGGAGATCGCGGCCCACACCAGCCGCAATTTCGAGCGCCTGTTTGCTGGTGTGGTTGGAGAAGGTGGCGGCTCATGAACTTCGCCTGTTACATTAAAAAAACCGTTTTCGCTCTTGTTTTAACTTGGTTTTCTGGTGCCCACGCGGGATCCTACGAAGATTTTTTCCTGGCCATTCGCCAGGACGACGCGGCGGCGGTTCAGACCCTGCTTCAGCGGGGTTTCGACGTCAACACGCTCGATCCCCAGGCTCAGCATGGCCTGTTGCTGGCCTTGCGGGCGCCCTCGGTGCGGGTGGCCGAGGTGCTGCTGGCCTGGCCCCGCGTGGAGGTGGAATTTCGCAGCCCGCAGGACGAGAGCCCGCTGATGCTCGCGGCCATCCATGGTTTGCTGCCGCTGTGTGAACGGCTGATCGGATTGGGCGCCGACGTCAACAAGCCGGGCTGGACGCCGCTGCATTACGCGGCCTCGCGGGGCCACCTGCGGGTGATGGATCTGCTGCTGGAGCACCACGCCTACATCGACGCCGAATCTCCCAACCGCAGCACACCCCTGATGATGGCCGCGCAGTACGGTAGCCCCTCGGCGGTCAAGCTGCTGCTGGAGGCCGGCGCCGACCCCACGCTGAAGAACGAACAGGGCCTGGCGGCGCTGGATTTCGCGCACCGTGGCAACCGCGCCGAGTCGGCTGCCATCATCAGCGCCTTTGTCCGGGGGCGTCAGCCCAAAGGGAGCTGGTAGCGCGACCCGATGCCGGCGGTCGGCTCCGTCCCTTGGTTTTGCGCGCAGACGACGGCCACCGGCCGGCAGGCAGTGACCACCTGTTCATTTTATACGATGTATATTATGTCAACTTGGATACCGGAAGTCGACTGCAGCGCCGGATCGGGTTCCATCTGTTGGGGCCAATCTGACCCGGACCGCCGTCCAGCTTGTCAGACCGGGTACCGCACCTACCGGTGCCCACCCGGCGGTGGCCGGGTTACCCCCAGTACAGCATCGCATCGCGCCCGCTGACGATGAGCCGCGTCTTGCGGCCTATGGGCAGCATGACCTTGGTGGGAACATGCCCGAACGGAAGGTTGGTGAGCACCGGGACCTTCAACTGGCTGCGCAGCCACGCCACCACGCTGTTGAGTGTGTAGCCGCGATCGTGCGGTGTCAGCTTGTAATCGGTGAACTGGCCCAAGATGATGGCCCGCTGCCGCGCCAGCACGCCGGCGTGCAGCAGTTGGCTGAGCATGCGTTCGATGCGGTAAGGATGCTCGCCGACATCCTCCAGGAACAGCAGGCCGCGCTGGATGTCGGGAAAATAGGGCGTTCCGAGCAACGAAACCAACACCGCCAGATTGCCACCCCAAAGCACCGAGTTCGGGGTGGTCCATTCGGCTGAAAGTGGCTTGGATATTGGATTTTCTGCTCTTTTATTTGTAGCAGTTGGGACAGGAGTCGACAGGGCATCCCCAGCAGCCACGGACCGCGGCTGTGGCCATTGGCGCCAGCCGGCGCCCTCCCCCTGGCCAGACAGCAGATCGCAGAAGCAGGCCTGCATGATCTCGTCGGGTTCCTGGTCCGATGGCACACCGAAGCCTTCGCACACGCCAGGACCCGCCCAGGAGCCCACCCCGGTACGTGCCAGCAGCGCCGTTTGCAACGCGCAGAAGTCGCTGTGACCGACCAGCAGGCAACCGCGCTCGACCGCCCGGCTGAGGCGACGGTAGTCGATACCGGCCAGCAGGCGGGTCAGTCCATAGCCGCCTCGGGTGGTCATCACCACCCCGGCGCCGCTGTCGGCGGCGCGGTGGATTGCTGCGAGGCGGGTTGCGTCGTCGCCGGCAAATCGCTGCCGGCTGGCCAGTGCAGCCGGGTCGATCTCGACATGGTGGCCCAAGGCCCGGAGACGGCGTACGCCGCGGCGCAACGCGGCCGGGTCGCGAACGGCGCCCGACGGGGAGATGATGTAGATGTGTTGGCTCATGGTGGGCGGGATGGAAACCGGTGGAGCGTCAGTGGGCAGGGCGGATGAAAAATCCGGCAGGGTTCATGCGGCGCCCGACATCCGGGCGATGGCCAGACGGGCGACTGGCGCGCCATGTTCGGGCACAAAATGTCCGGCCATCGGCAGCCGCAGTGGTTCGGGACATCCACGGATGTCCTGCTGCAGTTGGCCCATCACCGAATCGCCGAACACCGGGTCCTGCTGCCCGATCGCCATCAGGCTGCGGCCCTGCCATTGGTGGCGCCAGAACCCACGGGCCGCGCGCGAGAGCTCAGCGCCTTCGTCGTCTGCATGCTCGGGTACCCGACGCGGAAACGCCTGCAGGGCTGCGCGGTGGCCCCTGTCCGGAAATGGTGCGTTGTAGGCCGCGCACTCGGTCGCTGTGAGCCCCGGATGGGCCCGGGCCAGCAGGCGGCCCACGCTGTAATCGGGACGCCGCTGGCACTGCTCACGCCAGGCGAGGAAGCCCGGCGGCAGCACGGCATCGCCGGTGGCCAGCAAGGTGTTCATGACCACCAGGCCGCAGTAACGCTGCGGATCGACCAGGGGCAGGGTCAGACCGAGCAATCCCCCCCAGTCCTGCACGACCAGAACGACGCGCTGCAGGTCCAGCCGCTGGACCAGCTCCAGCAGGATCTGCCGATGCCGCTCGAATCCATGCCAGTCGGGTTTTTTCGGTTTGTCGCTGCGACCGAAGCCGATCAGGTCGGGCGCCACCACGCGCCCCCCGGCGGACAGGAATTCCGGAATCATCTTGCGGTACAGGTAGCTCCAGCTGGGGTTGCCGTGCAGACACAGCCAGGTCAAGGGCGCATCGGTTGGGCCCTCGTCGAGGTGGTGCAGCCGCAGCCCTTCGAGCGCAGGCAGATCGGAGCGGTAGTGCGGCGCCCAGGGGTAATCGGGCAATCCCTCAAATGCGGCATCCGGGGTGCGAAGGGCATCGTCGCGCAGCGGATGGGCCTGTGCCCTGCCCTGCAGCCGGCGCTCGGCGAAGAATTCGCGCAGCAGGTTGCCGCACTCATCGGCCAGGGGGCCCGGCGTGCACTCGGTGTGGTGGTTGAGCGCGGATTGGGCGAACAGATCGAGCGCCGAACCCGCAGCGCCGGTACGGGGATCGGGCGCGCCGTACACCACGCGCGACAGCCGGGCGTGCAGCATGGCGCCGGCACACATCGCGCAGGGCTCCAGCGTCACGAACAGCTCGCAACCGTCGAGTCGGTAATTGCCGAGGTGGGCAGCCGCGTGCCTCAGGGCAACGATTTCAGCGTGGGCACTGGGGTCGTGGGTGGTCAGCGGCGCATTGGCGCCAACGCCGATCACGACGCCATCGCGCAGCACCACTGCGCCCACTGGCACCTCGCCGGCGGCCCACGCCTGTCGCGCCTGGGCCAGGGCGAGCGCCATGGCCTCGCGGTCAGTGGTCATCGGGTGCCGGATCGTTCATGTTGAGCCGCCGCATCCAGTCGGCCAGTGCGCGCTCGTTGTCGTTGCCCACGGCGTAATCGGCGCGCATGGCGGCGTGGGCTTCCGAACGGTGCTGGTTCAGCTTGAGCTTGCAAACCCACTGACGGACCGGCAATTCAAAACCCACGATGCCCGACAGCATCTTGCTGGTGTAGCCCGGCTCCAGGCCGCGCCACTGCGCCGCGTACGGCGGTTCATGGTCACCGATCAGGCGTTTGAGCAGCCGGTCCTTGGCTTCGGGTTCGTCGATCAGGCGGACCTCGCCCCGGCAGTGTACGGCCAGGTAGTTCCAGGTGGGTACCCGAACCAGATCGGGGTACACCTTGGGGCTGAGGTAGGCGTGCGGACCCATGAACAGCGCCTGCGCCCGGGGCAACTGCTCCAGCAGTCGCCAATGCGGATTGCCCCGCGCAAAATGCCCAAGCAGCACGAACCGGTCACCGGTCCGCTCCAGATGCAGCGGGAGGTGGCTGATGAAGGGGTCTCCCTGGTCATCGCAGCTGACCAGGGTCGCCAGCGGATGCGCACCGATCAGATCCGCGGCGTGCTCGGCGTTGTGGGACTCAAACTGGCTGGGAAGGTACATGGCATTGGATTGTCGGGCAGCGGACCCGCAGGCCGACCGCGCGTCGGTGCGCTCAATCGGATTTGGGAACGACGAGCTGCTGCGGTAAGTTCAGGACGTCGGCCAGCGGCAGTTCTCGGGCAAACAGCCAACCCTGCGCCCGGTAGCAGCCGAGATCGAGCAGAGCCTGGCGCTGGCTTTCGGTTTCCACACCCTTGGCGCTGACCTGAACCTCCAGCACCCGCCCCAGGTGCAGGGCCACGCCAACCACCCGATCCCCTCCCCGCCCCCACAGTCCGCCCACCAGGGAACGGTCGACCTTGAGGCGTCGAATCTGGATGTCGGCGAGCCGCTGTATGGAGGAAAACCCACCACCGAAATCGTCGATGCTGATGTTCAGGCCCAGCTCCCGAAGGCGACGCAGCTGATCGATCACCGCTTCGCTGGCCAGCGCGATGTCGGCCTCGCTCAACTCGATCTGCAGCAGATCCAGGGCACCGGGCGAGGCTGCGCCGTGTGCCGTCAACAAGTCGAGCAGGGCATGGCTGCGGAACACCTGGGGTGCGATGTTGACGCTGAGCACGGTTCCCGGGAACCGCTGCAGGATCTGCGGCTGATCGGCCAGCAGTTGGGTCACCACCCTCATGGTCAGCCGTTCAATCAGGTGAGACTCCTCGGCCACTGGAATGAATTCGGCGGGCTGGATCACACCCAACTCCGGGTCGTCCCAGCGGGCCAGTGCCTCGAAACCGGTCACCCGCCCGTCACGGAGCTGGACCTCAGGCTGGTAGCGCACATGGATCTTGCCCGAGTCGATGGCCGCCGCCAGGCGCACCTGGATGCGGCGCTGGCGCTGCAGACGCTGTCCCAAGTGCGGATTGAACCAGCCTACCGCCGAACGCCCCTTCTGCTTGACTTCGTTAACCGCGCCATCGGCACAGACCAGCAGATCGGCCAGGTTGGCCGCGTCCGCGGGATAGCGCGCGATGCCGGCGCTGACGCTGACCGAGAACAGGCCCTCCTCGCCTTCGACCTCGAAGGCACAGAGGCTGTCGTCGAGCTGCTGGTGCAGCAGGTCTTCTCCGATGCCGTCCGGGCCGTCGATCACCGCCACGAACTCGTCGCCGGAGCGCCGGCACAGCAGGTGGGGCTGCGGCAGCCGGCGACTCAGGTGCTCCGAGAGCGCCTTGATGACGGTGTCGCCCATGTCGTGGCCGTAGCTGTCGTTGACGGACTTCAGGTGGTCCATGTCGAAGAAGGCCAGCAGAAAGGGACGGCTCGCCGCGGCCGGATCTGCCAGCCGACGCTGCAGGGTCTCCGTCAGCATGCGGAAATTGGGCAACCCGGTGAGGTTGTCGTGGTAGGCCAGGAACCGGAGCTGGGCTTCGGCCTCCTTGATCGCCCGGATGTCCACGATCATGGCCACCTGGCCCAGCACCGCACCGTGGTCATCGTGCAGGCGCGATAGCGACACCGAGGCGGGGATCAGCGTCCCGTCCCGGTGCCGGAACAGGGTTTCTCCGCGCCACTGGTCGTGATCTGCCATGGCCTGGCGGATGTCGCGGGAGACGGTGGGGTCGTCCACATCGCGGTACAGCAAGCCCGCCGGCTGGCCGATCAGGTCCTCGCGCAGGTAGCCGGTCATTCGCAGCAGCGCAGGGTTGGCATCGAGGATCTGTCCCGACCCGTCGGTGAGCACGATGGCTTCGGCCGAGGTTTCGAACACCTTGGCCGCCCGTCGCAGGTCCTGGGTCACCTCGCGCTGCCGATTCAGCATCTGGCGCAGGGTCTGGAACACCGCCGATATCTCGTCCTGCGTGTTGTCGAGTTCGGCCTCGATCCGGCGACCGTCCAGTACATCTCGGCAGTACGTCACCAACTGATCCAGCCGGTCCGTGGTGCTGGCCGCAAACTGACCGCTCCAGCGCTGGACCCGGCGCAGCAGCAAGAACCCCAGCAAGGTCATCACACCGCTCACCAGCAGGGCGTCTCGCACCAGTTCGCCGGAGCCGTGACCCACCTCGACATGCAGCGCCACATCCAGGGGCGGCGCGCCAGCCCGTACCAGGCCTTCGCTGCGCAAGGTGGTCAGTTGGGCCGCAGAGGCCGGCGCACGCCGGAAGGGGTCCTCGAAAACCAGCGAAAACTCCGGATCCACCGCCAATGCACCCAGGGTGGCGATGGGGTCCAGCGCGACCACGATGTAGCCGACCGGGCTGGGTGTCTGCGGCGATATGACCGGCACCACGATGACCAGCAAGGCGCGTGAGCCTTCCGCCGCAGGGAGCAGGCCCCAGCTGGGCACGCCCTGGGCCACCGCCTTGCGGGTCGGTTCGCTGGCGATGGCACGTTCCGGAAACGCCGGGTCCGCTGAATAAAACCGTCTGCCCCTGTAATCCAGCACCATCAGCCGGTGCATGCGGCCCTGACCAAAGCGTTCCAGAACGGGCCGCAGATAGGCTTCGCGTCCAAAGCTGTCGGTCAGC
The DNA here is from genome assembly GCA_018882485.1 of Rhodoferax sp. Lineage (GTDB taxonomy): Bacteria > Pseudomonadota > Gammaproteobacteria > Burkholderiales > Burkholderiaceae_C > Rhodoferax. The sequence goes on from VERU01000035.1 coordinate 8,536, forward strand.
CCCGTCCACAGCACCGGGGTACCGGCCAGTGCCCGAGCCTCCTGGATCACGTTGTCCAGATCAGCCCCCAGCTTGGTGACCACCAGGTTGCGTTGCTCCTTGAGGGCGTCGGCCACTCGGTAGTAGCTGATCCCGATCCACAAAACGCCCAGCAACCCCGCTGTCACCAGCACATAGGTGCTGACCAGCCGCGAGAGTTCGCGCTCGATGCGCTGCCGAAGCGATTGGGCGGACGTCGCACGACGCATGTCAGGGCAGCGGTACCAGTGACCCGCTGCGGTCGACGCGGACGAACAGAACCTGCTCCGGCCCCAGCGCGTCGTGACGGGTCGGGGTGTATGCCGGCGCATAACGTCGAACCGCTCCGTCGTAGGGTGGCAGGTTTTCCAGTGCCTGGCGGATGGCGTCGCCCTGGGTCGAACGGGCCTGATCGACGGCCCGCGCCAGCAGGTGGGTCATGTCGTAGGCATGGGCCGACCCGACCGGGCTGGCAATTTCCGCGACGGACCCCAGCCCGGCATCTTTGAGTATCCAGTTGGCCAGCCGCCGCGCCGCCGGTCGGTTGTTGTTGACGAAAGTGAAGGTCTGTATCACCTGCAGGTCCACCTGGTCGAGGATATCGCCGGCGAGCTGATGGATCACGCCTCCCGTCAGGCCCCAATGGGCGATGATGGGCAGCTGCTGCGCTTTGGGCAGGGCCGCCATGTCCCGGAACACGACGGCTGCTTCTTTTTCATTGGCAACCAGGATCAGCGCCTGGGCCTGGCTGGCTCTACACGCCTGCAGGGTTTCGCTGAAGGTGGTGTCGCCCCAGTTGTAGGATCGGATGGCAGCCAGGGTGACCCCCAGCTTGGCGGACGTGGACTGGATCACATGATCGGCCGAGCGGCCCCAGGCGGTGTTGGGCAATACCGCGCAGAGGCGCCGGGCTTTGCGGCTCTGCAGGGCCCGCTTCATGAGCGCCTGTACGCCCCAGCTGTCCTTGAGCGACAGCCGAAACACGTACGAGGGCGCATTGCCGTGGTCGGTAATGGGGTCGGCCGACCCCCAGACGCTGACAAGCGGCACCTTGGCCCGCTGCGCCTCAGGAACCGTCTCGACGATAACGGGGCTGAACTTGCCGCCCAGTACGGCGATTACATCGCGACGGGCAGCATGCTCCAGGTAGTTGTCGCGCGCCCGGGCAGACACACCCTGGTTGTCGGAGGTGATCAATTGCAGCGGGCGTCCACCCAGCACGCCGCCTGCGGCATTGATTTCCTCGAGCGCAGCGCGGATGCCGCGTTCGATGGCCTGTGGCGCGGTGTTGGTCTTGATGCTGTAGGCGCCGTCAAACGCCAGGAATACGGGATCGGCCGCCAGGGACGGAGCCGACAGGAACAGCATCGCCGCCCATGCGGCGGCCCAGCGGCCCAGCCACAGGCCGCTCCATCGAGGCACTTGCCACGACGCCCACCTATCTGTCTTTGCGCTCATGCCCTCTCCTTCCCCCGCGGGCGGGCCGTCCGCACCGGCATCCGCCGATTGCTGGTCACGGCCCCTGGCGAGGATTGTCGGGGTAATCCGACCCAAATGGCGGGAATCCGGCGTCTGGATGCGGCCGGCTGAAATTTTTTTACACCTGCGGATCCGACTGCGCATCGGTGGTCTCGTCCGGTAACAGGGACAACTGCGCTGCGTGGTCTGGAGCCGGTTTGCGCCGGCTGTCTGGCTGACCGGTGGGCGGCAGTCCGCTGCGCCGACTTCCATGGCGGGCTTGTACGCGCTGCGCCTCGGAACGTGCTTCGGGCGCCCTTCGGACGGCTGCCATGCGCTCACGGGCCCTCCGGTAGGCGGTGACGTGATCCACGATGGGTGCGGGATAGTGACGCCCCATCACCACGCCCACACGCTGCTGCAGGGTGGCGGGCATGAGGTGGGGTTGAGCCAGGTAAGCCAGTGGCACGGACGCCAGCTCCGGCACATGGCGCCGGATGAAGAGCCCCTGGGGATCCTGGTCCTGCACTTGCTTGATGGGCGAGTAGATGCGGATGGTGTTGATCCCCGTCGTTCCGCTTTGCATCTGGACCTGGCTGTAGTGGATGCCAGGCTCGAAATCGATGAACTGCCGGGCCAGCCAGGGTGCAAAAGCGCGCCAGTCCAGCCACAGGTGGTAGGCGGCAAACGACACCAGCATGGCGCGCATCCGGAAATTGATCCAAGCCCCTGCATGCAGAGCCCGCATGCAGGCATCAACCAGTGGATAGCCAGTCTGGCCGGCACACCAGGCTTCGAACCGTTCTGCATGGAACGTGTCTTCCCGCAGGCCGTCGTGTGCGCGGGAAAAGTTTTCAAACTCGATGCGGGGTTCGTCTTCCAGCTTTTGCATGAAGTGGCAATGCCAGCGGAGCCGGCCGCTGAAGGAGCGCAACGACCCGGCCCATCGGGGGTCCACCGCTGCACCGGCTTGCTTCGCCAGATTGATTTCGCGACGACGCTCCTCGCAAGCCTGATGCACGGTGCGCATGGAGATGGCGCCCCAGGACAGGTACGCACTGATCCGCGAGCAGGCCTCGAATCCGGTGGTGGGCGAGGACATCTGTCGGCGGTAATCGACGCCCCGCTGGTTCAGGAAGGAATGCAGCGTTTCCAGCGCTCGTGTCTCCCCTCCCCGCCAAGCCTGTGGGCGCTTATGGCCACGGACACCCAGCGCCGCCGCGCCCTGGACAGGGTGGGCGGCAGCGACCTCGGAAAGGTTGTGCCATGCGGGCAAGGTGACCAAATGTTCAGGGGCCTGCATCAGGGGGCGGGACATGCGAAGGTCCCAGCGCCGGGCCCATCCATCGCGGCTGCGCAGGCGCCGGATCACACCGAATTGCGGCAGCTCGCGCCATTCGATGCCCTGGGTCCGGCACCAGGCACTGACCCGGCGATCACGGGCATAGGTCACCTCCAGTCCGGTTTCCTCGTGGCTCCAGAGGGTGTGGACCCCATGGTCCTGGTGGATCTGCTGCAGCACATCCGGGCACTCGCCCGTTCTCAGCAGCAGCGGGCACCCGATGCGCGCCAGCGCGTCTCGAAGCGATTCGAGGCAATCGTTGATGAAGTCCAGGTGGCACGCGTCGAATTCCGGGGCCCGCAGCACGCTGGGTTCATACACGTAAAGGGCGAGGACCGGACCGCGTCGGGCCGCCTGAGCCAGGGGCTCGTGGTCGGCCACCCTCAGGTCCCGCTTGAACCATACCAGTTGCAGCTTTCGGCTCACGGTCCGGGGCTCCTGCGCTGCGGTCTCCCCGATCGGGCGGGGAAATCCGTGCCGACTGGATGCGTCGGGTGATGTGTGCCGCCCCCAGCGCACCGGATCGCTTCGGCGCGGCGCTGCAGCGACCGGCGTTCAGCGTCACCGAGGCCGGCCAGGTTCTTCACCTGCAACGCCATGCGTGGATTGCCCTTCAACGCCGTTTCATGCCGCAGCAGGAAATCCCAGTACAGCGTGGTGTAGGGACAGGCCGCATCGCCGTCGCGTTGCCCGGGGTCGTAACGACAGCCCTTGCAGTGCGGACTCATGCGCTGGATGTACCTGCCGGTGGCAATGTAGGGCTTGCTGGCCATCACGCCACCATCGGCGTACTGGCTCATGCCCAGGGTGTTGGGCAGCTCCACCCACTCCACCGCGTCGACGTAGACGGCCAGGTACCAGGCGTGCAGCGCCTTGGGGTCCACGCCCAGCAGCAGCGCGTACAGGCCGGTCACCATCAGGCGCTGGATGTGGTGGGCGTAGCCG
>VERU01000466.1 GCA_018882485.1 Rhodoferax sp.
GGCCACCACCGTATGCGCTGTAGACACCGCCTCGGTGTGGCGGATCATCTGGAACATCGATTGCGGCTGCTCGGCCCCGTCGATGGTGAAGCGGGCGTTGAAGATCTTGTGCCGGCAATGCTCGCTGTTGGCCTGCGCGAACATCATCAGTTCCACATCGGTGGGGTTGCGGCCCAGCTGTCGGAAGGCCTGCTCGAGGTACTCGATCTCGTCGGGGGCCAGCGCCAGACCCAGCTCGGCGTTGGCCTGACGCAGGGCATCGCCCCCCTGGCCCAGCACATCCACCTGCAGCAGGGGTGTTCCCATCAGCGGATCGAACAGCCGGTGCGCCTGCGCCCGCCCGGGCAGCAGGCTTTCGGTCATGCGGTCGTGCAGCAACGAACCCAGTGCCGCGGCGACGGCCGCATCGGGCGGGACGCCTGGTGCCAGCTCCAGCCGGTATTCCACGACCCGCTCCACCCGCTGCACGGCCAGCCCGCAATTGCGGGCAATGTCGGTGGCCTTGGAAGCCCAGGGCGAGACCGTGCCCAGCCGGGGCGACACCACCAGCCGCAGGCCGCCATCGGGCAGGGTGACGGGTTCGTCATCGCGCAGCAAGGCCGCCAGCCGCTGCACGGTGGCGCCCGTCGGCGGCTCGGCCGTGGCGACCAGCATCACGAAACGGGCGGCCAGCCCGCGCACCCCGGGGTGCAAGACCTGCAGGCGTTGCAGGTCGCGCTGGGCGCGAAACGGGCTGAGGGCGTTGCCACCTTCGAATTCGGTGATGAAATGGGTCACGGTGCGGGCGGAGGAAGGGACCACGTCGGCCGGTGCGGGGCAAAGGGTGCCCGGCGCGGTGCGGGGCGCCGGAGGTGGGGTTGCAGGATCGAACGGTGCGCCGAATTTTAGCGAGGCGCCCTGGCCCAGGCCGGTCGGGTCCGGCCGCGCTGCCGGACCGGCGAACGGCGTGCGATGGGATAATCTGCGGCCATGACCATCACCATCAAGGACGCCGAGGGCATCGTGGGCATGCGCGCCGCCGGTCGCCTGGCGGGCGAGCTGCTGGACTACCTCACGCCGTTGGTGAAGCCCGGTATCAGCACCAACGAGATCGATCGCCTGGCGGACGCCTGGACGGTGGCGCACGGCGCCGTTTCCGCCCCCCTCAATTACGCCCCGTCGGGCCACAACCCCTACCCGAAGGCGATCTGCACCTCGATCAACCACCAGGTCTGCCACGGCATCCCGAACGACAAACCCCTGAAAAAGGGCGATATCGTGAACGTGGATGTCACGGTCATCAAGGACGGCTGGCATGGCGATTCCAGCCGCATGTTCGTGGTGGGCGAGGCCTCGCTGGCGGCCCGCCGGCTGTGCGCCCTGACCCACGAGGCCATGTGGCACGGCATCGTGCGGGTGCGGGCAGGGGCCCACCTGGGCGACATCGGCCATGCCATCCAGCAGTTCGCCGAGGCGCAGGGCCTGAGCGTGGTGCGCGAATTCTGCGGGCATGGCATCGGGCGCAAATTTCACGAAGAGCCCCAGGTGCTGCACTACGGACGACCCGGCACGCTGGAGCGCCTGGAAGCGGGCATGACCATCACCATCGAGCCGATGCTCAATGCCGGGCGGCGCGAGGTCCGCGAGATGGGCGACGGCTGGACCATCGTCACCCGCGACCGCTCCCTGTCGGCACAATGGGAGCACACGGTGCTCGTCACCGAATCGGGCTTCGAGGTGCTCACCCTGTCCCCCGGAGCCCCGCCCGCGCCGGCCTTCGTGCCGCGCAGCCCCGCCCTGGCGTCGGCCGCCTCCTGACCCGGGAGCCGCCTGCCGTGGCCGAATTGCCGGATCCGGCTGCCGTGCGGGACCGCTTTCGCACCCGCAAGGCCGAACTGCTGACCGCGCTGGACGACACCACGACGCCCCTGCGCAGCGTGCGCAGTCTGCTCGGCCGGTTGTCCGCGCTGGTCGACGAAACCCTGACCGCGCTGTGGCAGGGCGCCGGCCTGGACAGCCCACTGACCCTGGTGGCGGTAGGAGGCTTCGGCCGGGGCGAGCTCTTCCCGGGGTCCGACGTCGATGTGCTGTTGCTGCTGCCGCAGGACCAATCGGCCGACCAGGACCCGCAACTCAAGGCCCGCATCGAGACCTTCATCAGCCAGTGCTGGGACGCCGGGCTGGAGATCGGCTCCAGTGTGCGCAATCTGCGCGAATGCCTGGAAGAGGCCGCCGCCGATGTGACGGTGCAGACCTCGCTGCTGGAGGCGCGGCGGGTCACCGGCAGCCTGCCGCTGTTCCGGCGCTTTCAGACCGACTTCTTCCAGGCGCTGGACCCGCGGGCGTTTTTCACGGCCAAGCGGCTGGAGATGGAGCAACGCCACCAGCGTTTCGAGAACACGCCCTACGCGCTCGAACCCAATTGCAAGGAATCCCCCGGCGGGCTGCGCGATCTGCAGACGATTCTGTGGGTGGCCCGGGCTGCGGGCTTTGGCGCCAACTGGGACGCCCTGGCCCGCAAGGGTCTGGCCACCCCCTTCGAGGTGCGGCAGCTCAAGCGCAACGAAGCGCTGCTGCGGCTGATCCGGGCCCAGCTGCACCGGGTATCCAGGCGGCGCGAAGACCGCCTGGTGTTCGACCTGCAGACGGCGGTGGCCGAGCGCTTTGGCTACCAGCTGCCCGCCCACCCTGACGAAACCGGCGCGGGCATCGCGCGGCCGGTGATGCGCCCCAGCGAGATGCTGATGCGCCGCTATTACTGGGCGGCCAAGGCGGTCACCCAGCTCAACCAGATCCTGCTGCTCAACAT
>VERU01000467.1 GCA_018882485.1 Rhodoferax sp.
GCACCACCCGCATGCCGCGCCCGCCTCCGCCACCCGCTGCCTTGATGATCACCGGGTAGCCGATGGACCGGGCGATGCGCCGGATCTGCACCGGATCGTCGGGCAACTCCCCCTCGGACCCCGGCACACAGGGCACACCCGCCTTGATCATGGCCTGCTTGGCCGAGACCTTGTCGCCCATGATCCGGATGGACTCCGGCGTCGGCCCGATGAACTGGAAACCGCTCTTTTCAACCCGCTCTGCAAAATCGGCGTTCTCGCTCAGGAACCCGTAACCCGGATGGATGGCTTCGGCGTCGGTCACCTCGGCCGCCGAAATGATGGCGGGCATGTTCAGGTAACTCTGCGCCGAGGGCGCGGGCCCGATGCACACCGCCTCCTCGGCCAGCTTGACGTACTTGGCCTCGCGGTCGGCCTCGGAGTAGACCATCACCGCCTTGATGTCGAGTTCCTGACAGGCGCGCTGGATCCTCAGGGCGATCTCGCCACGGTTGGCGACCAGTATCTTCTTGAACATGAAAGGTACCGGTCCTGATCACTCGATGACGAACAGCGGCTGACCGTACTCGACGGCCTGGCCGTTCTCGCACAGGATCTGGACCACCGTGCCCGAGGTGTCGGCCTCGATCTCGTTGAGGATCTTCATCGCCTCGATGATGCAGACCGTCTCTCCCGCCTTGATGGCATCGCCCACCTCGACAAAGGCCTTGGCCCCCGGCGAGGAGGACCGGTAGAAGGTCCCCACCATGGGTGACTTCACGGTGTGTCCGGCTTCAGCAGGCGCGGGCGCCACAACCGCCGCAGCAGGGGCGGCCGCTGTCGGGGTGAGGGCGTTGGACGGCAGCGGCGCCACCGCGTGCACCACCGGAGCCGCAAGCACGGGCGCGTGGGCCACCTGCATGGGCGCCGCCTTCACGATGCGAACCTTGCCTTCAGCCTCCGTGATCTCCAGTTCGGACACGTTGGACTCCGAAACCAGGTCGATCAGGGTCTTGAGCTTTCTGAGATCCATCACATCTCCAACGATTGAGTAAACCGTAATTTACCCCAAATAATGGATAAATAGCGGCAGTTGCAGGATGAATCCTGAAAATGAGATGGAGGCAGGGGCACCACTCAGTCGCGGCTGGCCGCCCAGCCAGACACGTCGGCCGTGGTCAGACGCCCCATTTTACGTTGCAGCACCTGACCCCCGGCGGTCACCACCACGGTAAACGGGAGACCACCCACGGCATTGCCCAGTCGGCGGCTCAGGGCCAGGCCATCCAGACCCGCCATGGCCACCGGAAAACGAACGGGTGCAGCACCCAGGAAACGGCGTACGGCATCGGGTTGGTCCACGGCGATGCCGACGACTTGCCAGCTTTTTGAGGAATTTTCCTGAAAAAAACGATCCAGAAGCGGGAGTTCTTCGACGCAGGGCGGACACCAGGTGGCCCAGAAATTGACCACCAGGGGACGCCCGCGAAACGACGCCAAGTCCATCGGAAGGCCCTGAGGATCCCGCAACTGCAGCGCCCAGATGTCCGCCACCACCGGATCGGGCATGGCCGGCACCGACCATGGACGCCAGGCGACACTCACGCCTGCGCCCGCCGCCAGCACTCCCGCCGTGACCCACAACCAGCGCCGGCGGTCGCTGGCGGATGGGGCCGCCACGGGGTCACGGCCCGCGGCAAGCTCCCTGGGGTTCTCAGCCTGGGCCCCGTCCCCGGCCCGTTCACGCGGATTCATGTCGCCGCCTCCCGGGTCATCCGCTCGCGCAAACCCTGCGCGTCACCCCGCAGAGGCCGTCCATGGGCATCGGATCGGCGGGCCCCGCGGTCGGCATCGCGCCCGTTGATCAGCAGATGCAGACCCACTTCCTCGCCCAGTTCGGGACAGCGGACATGCAGGCTGAGTGCATCGACGGACCCACCCTGCAGACCGGTCACTTGCCGCGCCTGATAGCGAAATTTCTGGTCGATCAAGGCAATTTCCACTGATTTACCGTCATCACAAAACAACTGCAGGTAAATATCCGAGAGTCGTGTTGCCGTGCCCTGCCAGACAGCGCCGCCGATCAGGGGGCGGTAGGCCGCCAGACGGTCCATCCAGATCAGCGCGAGACGACGTAGGGCCAGCAGCTCGGCGGGTTGGGAATCCGCGCAGAACAGTGCGATGTGTTCGCGCACCGCCTCATCCAGACGCTCGTTGTCGGGCAAGGGGGTGCGCCCCGGCAAGCCCAGGGCCTTGACGGCACGCCGTTTGGCCGACCCGTAATCCAGGCCCTCGTCGACCGCATAGCGGGCGGCCAACGTTGCGATCTCGGTCTCCAGACGTTGCATGGCCGGATTGTGCCTGCTGTGGCGACCGTCTGCCGGAACCTAGAATCCGGCCATGCACCTCCACATCCTCGGCATCTGCGGCACCTTCATGGGGGGCTTGGCGGCGCTGGCCCGGGAGGCGGGACACCGGGTGACCGGGTGCGACACCGGCGTCTATCCGCCCATGAGCGAGCAGCTGCGACAGCTCGGGATCGACCTGATCGAGGGGTACGGCGCCGATCAGTTGTCCCTGAATCCCGACCTGTTCGTCGTGGGCAACGTGGTCAGCCGGGCGCGCCGGCCCGACGGCCTGCCCCGGTATCCCCTGATGGAGGCCATACTGGACGCCGGTCGCCCCTACACCAGCGGCCCCCAGTGGCTGGCCGAGCAGGTCCTGCAGGGGCGCCATGTGATCGCGGTGGCCGGCACCCACGGCAAGACGACCACCACCGCCATGGTGGCCTGGATCCTGGAGC
>VERU01000468.1 GCA_018882485.1 Rhodoferax sp.
GCGTGTGAGCCAAGCCGTGACCTGGGGCCAGCGGGATCCTTCGGACCCGAGCTACGGTCAGCGACAGCGCGCCTTCGCGCGTGCCGGTCAAGCGGTCGACGCGCGCCAGGTCATTGAACGCGGCGCCGGGTGGTGAGAGGTACGGCGCCGCCCGATCGTTGGTGGACTACAGCGCCAGTCGATAAATCCGGGTAGCGGTGCCGCTGAAAAGAGCCGCCTTTTCCTGGTCGGTATACCCGCGCACGATCATCTTGAGTGCGTTCCACAAAGGCACGTAGCCACAGGAGCGACCATCGGGCGGGAAATTGCTTTCCAGCATGCACCGTTCCGGCCCGAAGGCCTCGATGGCGGCCTCCACATAGGGGCGCCAGGCGACTGCCAACTCTGCCGAGCCCACCGGATCGGGACGGGTATCGAATCCGAGCCCCCATTGCGCCATGCCCAGCCCGCCGACCTTGCAGACCATGTTCGGGCGCCGAGCCACCTCCAGCAGCGAGGTTCGCCAGGCCTTGAAAATTGTGGCGAGGCCGGCTGCATCCTGGTCGACGCCATTGGCCGTGCCCATGTGATCCAGCACGATGGTGGTGTCCGGGAAAGCGTCCGCCAATTGCGCCACCTCCGCCAGCTGGTTGTCCACGACCGGCGCGTCGAAGCTCAGGCCGCGCTGCGCCAGATGCCGAAATCCCTCGCGGAACTTCGGATGCCGCAACAGGCCCGGTGGAGGGGGAGGCATCGACATGTACTTGAAGAAGCGCCCGGTCGGGTCCTCGATCACAACCTGGCGGACCCCGCGAAGCCGATCTGGCGCAAGCTGGATCGCGCGGTCCAGGTAGTCAGCGATTGCGTCGCCCTGGGTGAAGTCCGCATAACCAACGATGCCGGCGCAGATGCGGCAGTCTCCGTAGATTCCGCTGGCCCCCAGTGCCCCCATGCCGTTGGCGAACTCGATCTCTCCGAGCGGCCGCAACAGGGGCGGACCGCTGGTGCGAAAGAACGCATTGGTTTCGACGTAGACCGACGCGATGATCCGGTGCCCCGCGGTCACATCCGCCAGATGCTCCGGGAACATGTAGCGTGGTGTCGGTCGGCCGTCGAACAGGTGGATGTGCGAATCGACGATCGGAATGTCCGGGTCGAGGATGGCTTCGTCACGGCCTTCGTTGCGCTTGAATATCATGGGGCGGGTTTCGTCGTGCGGTTCGCGGGGTTGGAGGACCTGGGGTCGGTGCGCGGAGCCTGGGAGGCTTGCGGGACCAGCGGATCATGCACCCGATAGCAGACGCGGTATTCGGGGGCAAACCAGCCTTCGGCGATCAGGCTGTCGCGCCAGGGCGTATTGCGTGCTGCGTCGCGCTGCGGCGATTGCAGTGCGCGCAGATCACTCAGGTAGTGCAGCGCAAGGTGGGTGTAGCCGCCGGGGATAGGCGTGTCGATGCGGAATCGGCGCGTCATCAGCCACTGCGGGCAGTCCAGCAACAGCGGCAGGTGTTCCTCCTCGTACCAGCGGCCCACCTCGTCAAGCCGATCCTTCGGTGCCCTCAGAAAGGCAGGGTACACCACGGGCGCGTCCAGGGCCCGTTCTCCCGCGTCCAGGCGACTGCTGACCCCCAGCGGTGTGCCGAAAAAGCGCTCGCGGATCACCTGCCAGTCCGGATCCGGTGAACGCTCTGGCGACAAATCGGACGACGCCGGCCCACCCTCGAGTTCCCCGACGACCAGATGGGCTGTACGCGCTGGCACGGCATAGCGCCGCCAGACCCGTGCGTGATGCCGTTCCCGGAGCGCCTGCAGGTGGCTGTTGCAGTACCAGACGTCCCATCCGATGCCGGATGGGTTCCCGGCCTGCACAAAGTCGAACACCACGGGTGTGGTGGGGCCGGTCCGGATGGCCGCCCGCTGCGCGTCTGACGCGCAAGATCGGGGAGTCGTGTCGTTTGCCGGGGGCTGAGGGAACGAGGGCTTTCTCATAGAATGCATAATATTTTATTCTGAGTGAATACGCCATGGATCTGATCAATGAACTGTTTGGTGTCGCGGGCAAGACCGTGCTGGTCACCGGTGGAGCCAAGGGCATCGGTGCCGCCATCACGGAGGCTTTCGTTCGCGCAGGCGCCAAGGTGACCATCTGTTCCCGCGATCTGGAGAGCTGCCAGGCCCTGGCCGAGCAACTCCGACCCTACGGCGAGTGCACCCCGCTGGCTTGCAACATCGCGGACGACGCCGACAGACGCCGCTTTGCGGCAGACTTTCGCAGCAGGGTTCCACGCCTCGACGTATTGATCAACAACGCCGGCGCGTTGTGGGCCGCGCCGATCGAGGAGTATCCGGAGTCTGGGTGGGACAAGGTCTTTGATCTCAATGTGCGAGGCACCTTCTTCCTGATCAAGGAACTGCTGCCCCTGCTGCAGGCCGCCGCCAGTGCCGAGGATCCCGCGCGGATCATCAACATCGGATCGGTCAATGCGCTGAGCATTCCGCGCCACGAGACCTATGCGTATACCGCCAGCAAGGCCGCCTTGCACCACCTGACACGGCACCTGGCGGCGCAGATGGCACCGCGGCACATTGTTGCGAACGTGATCGCCCCGGGACAGTTTCCCAGCAAGATGCTCAAGGGCACCGTCGAGAAAAAGGGCGCAGAGGCTATGTTGGCCAACATTCCGATGGGCCGGCTGGTCAACGAGTCGGACATGGCCGGGGCGGCCCTGTACCTCGCTTCCAAGGCGGGGGCCTATCTCACTGGGGTGGTCATTCCCGTCGACGGTGGCTATGGAT
>VERU01000469.1 GCA_018882485.1 Rhodoferax sp.
GGCCTGCAGGGCGTGGGCTTTCTGTGCTTTCTGGACGCGGCGGGTGCGCTGTCGCTGCCGCTGCGTGAACTGGTGATCGAACGGGCGGTGGCCGCACGGCAGGCACCGCTGCCGCTGCGCGACCTCAAGATGATCCTGCTGATGGCCTGCCGCAGCGTGGGGTACCGGCCCGAAGCGCTGATCCTGGATGAGTTGTGCGAGGACCACGCTGGACGCGTGGTGCACTGAAGCCAATCAGACGGTCGCGCCCGCGTTCGGATCCCGGGGGTCGCCGTCCTTGCGCGTGGGCGCCTTGATCAGGTCTTCGCGCTTGATGCCCAGCCACATGGCGATGGCCGCCGCCACGAACACCGACGAGTAGATGCCGAACAGGATGCCGATGGTCAGGGCCAGCGCGAAGTAATGCAGCGTGGCACCGCCGAACAGCAGCATGGACAGCACCATGAGCTGGGTGGATCCATGGGTGATGATGGTGCGGCTGATGGTGGAGGTGATGGCGTTGTCGATGATCTCCACCGTCGACATCTTGCGGTAGCGCCGGAAATTCTCGCGGATCCGGTCGAAGATGACCACCGACTCATTGACCGAATACCCCAGCACGGCCAGCACCGCCGCCAGCACCGGCAGCGAGAACTCCCACTGAAAGGCTGCGAAAAAGCCCAGGATGATGATGACGTCGTGCAGGTTGGCGATGATGGCGGCCACCGCGAACTTCCATTCGAACCGGACGGCAAGATACACCATGATGCCGACGACCACGAAGGCCAGCGCCTTGAGGCCGTCGGCCGCGAGTTCATCGCCCACCTGGGGCCCGACAAACTCGGTGCGCAGCATGGAGGCACTGGGATCCGCCGCCTTGAGGCCGGCCATCACCCGCTCGCTCTGCTGCGCGGAGCTCACGCCCTTCTGCACCGGCATCCGGATCAGCACGTCGCGCGCGGTGCCGAAGTTCTGCACCTGCACATCGTTGAGACCCAGGCGCGCCACGACACCGCGGATGGCACCGAGATCCGCCGGCTGGGCATAGCTGACCTGCATGACCGTACCGCCGGTGAACTCCACCGACAAGTGCAACCCGCGGCTGAACAGGAAGAATACGGCGGCCAGAAAGGTCAGCCCGGAAATCAGGTTGAACACCAGCGCATGCCGCATGAACGGGATGTCCCGCCGGATCTTGAAGAACTCCATCGTCAGGCTCCGGAAGAGGGGGCTGGGGATGAGGCGGACGGCTCGGGCCGCCACACCGTGCCGATCGAGACCGTCTTGAGCTTTTTCTGCCGCCCGTACCAGAGGTTGACCAGCCCACGGGAGAAGAAGACGCCGGAGAACATGCTGGTCAGGATGCCCAGGCAATGGACCACCGCGAAACCGCGGACCGGCCCCGAGCCGAAGGCCAGCAGCGCGAGGCCCGCGATCAGGGTGGTGACATTGGAATCCAGGATGGTGGCCCAGGCGCGGTCGTAACCGGCATGGATGGCCGCCTGCGGCGCCGCTCCGTTGCGCAGCTCTTCGCGCACCCGCTCATTGATGAGCACATTGGCATCGATCGCCATCCCCAGCACCAGCGCCATGGCCGCCATGCCCGGCAGGGTCAGCGTGGCCTGCAACATGGACAGCACCGCCACCAGCAGCAGCAGGTTGACCGCCAGCGCCACGCTGGAGAACACGCCAAACAGCATGTAGTACACGCACATGAAGGCGGCCACCGCCACGAAGCCCCAGGTCACGCTGTTGAAACCCTTGGCGATGTTTTCGGCACCCAGGCTCGGGCCGATGGTCATCTCCTCGATGATCTCCATGGGCGCGGCCAGCGATCCGGCGCGCAGCAGCAGGGCCGTGTCGTTGGCCTCCACCGTGGTCATGCGACCCGAAATCTGAACGCGCCCTCCACCGATCTCGGTCCGGATCACCGGCGCGGTGACCACCTCGCCGCGGCCCTTCTCGAACAGCAGGATGGCCATGCGCTTGCCGACGTTCTCCCGGGTCACGTCGCGGAAGATGCGCGCGCCCTTGGCATCGAGCGTGAGGTTGACCACCGGCTCCTGGGTCTGGCTGTCGAATCCGGGTTGCGCGTCGGTCAGATTTTCGCCGGTCAGGATGACCTGCTTCTTGACCACCAGCGGCTGTCCGGACCGCTCCGGGTAGCGTTCGGCACCCAGCGGCACGGCGCCCCCGCCGGACTCGGCGGCCCGTGCTTCGGCGCTTTCATCGACCATGCGGACTTCCAGGGTGGCGGTCCGCCCCAGAATGTCCTTGGCCTTGGCGGTGTCCTGCACGCCCGGCAGTTGCACCACGATGCGGTCTAGGCCCTGCTGCTGGATCACCGGCTCGGCCACGCCCAGCTCGTTGATGCGGTTGTGCAGCGTGGTGATGTTCTGCTTGAGTGCCTGCTCCTGGACCGCGCGGGCGGCCACCGGCGTGATGGTGGCGCTGAGCTTGAACTCGGCCCCATCGGGCGCGTCACTGAGCTGGAGCTCGGTGAACTGGGCCTGGATCGCCTGGCGCACCGCCTGCAGGGCAGCGCTGTCGCGCAGCCGCAGTTCGATGGTCTGGCCGTTGCGGCTGATGCCACCGTGCCGCAGGTTCTTTTCGCGCAGCGCCGAGCGGATATCGCCGGCCAGCGATTCGGCACGCTTGGTCAGCGCCGCCTGCATGTCGACCTGCAGCATGAAATGCACGCCGCCGCGCAGGTCAAGCCCGAGGTACATGGGCGAAGCGTGCAAGGCGCTGAGCCAGGCCGGGGACCGGGAAATCAGGTTGAGCGCCACCACGT
>VERU01000470.1 GCA_018882485.1 Rhodoferax sp.
GGTGAGGGTGGAGTCCACCAGCAGCGGCACGCCCGCCTCATACGCAATGGCGCTTACCGTCGGGATGTCCAGCACGTCCAGGCCGGGGTTGCCCACTGTTTCGCCGAAGAACAGCTTGGTGTTGGGCTGCACCGCGGCGCGCCAGCCGTCGATGTCGCCCGGCTTGACGAAGGTGGTCTCGATGCCGAAGCGGCGCAGCGTGTAGTGCAGCAGGTTCTGCGAGCCCCCGTAGAGCGCGGTGGAGGCCACGATGTGGGAGCCCGCACCCATCAGGGTGGCCACGCACAGGTGCAGCGCCGCCTGGCCGCTGGCCGTGGCGATGGCGCCGATGCCGCCCTCCAGCGCGGCCACGCGCTGCTCCAGCACCGCGTTGGTGGGGTTGCTGATGCGCGAATACACGTGGCCGGCGCGTTCCAGGTTGAACAGCGATGCGGCGTGCTCGCTGGACTCGAACACGAAGGACGTGCTCAGGTGGATCGGCACGGCGCGAGCGCCCGTGGCCGGATCGGGCGCGGCACCGGCGTGCAGCGCGAGCGTGTCGAAGCCGGGATCGGAATAACCGGGCATGGGGTGATGTCCTTGCAGCAGGGGCGCTGCCGCCACGCGTGGGCCAGGAAGGGGCGTGCGGCGGGTGTGGTAGGGCGGCGGGTGGGCTATATTGTGGGGCAAGACCGGCCTGGGTCGGCGCCTATCATTGCATCGGAGGGCCCCATGAAAGTCAGCGACATCCTGCGCATCAAGGGCAGCGCGCTTTACACCGCCACCCCGGACGAGCCCCTGGCTCGGGCCGTCGGCCTGATGGCCGAACGGGATCTGGGTTCCCTGGTGGACATGGGCCATGGCGAGCTCGTCGGCATGCTCACCTTTCGCGAGGTGATCCAGACCCTGGTCAAGAACGGGGGCGTGATCGGTACCACCACGGTGCGCACCGCCATGGACGATGCGCCCCTGACCTGCACCACCGCCACCGAACTCGACGAGGTGCGCCGCATGATGCTGGAGCGCCACGCCCGCTACATGCCGGTGATGGACCGGCGCATGCTCATGGGCGTGATCAGCTTCTACGATGTGGCCAAGGCCGTGGTCGACAGCCAGAATTTCGAGAACCAGATGCTCAAGGCCTATATCCGCGACTGGCCGCAGGAGACCCCGGGTGCGGCGTCCTGAGCCGGCCCGCAGCGCCGCTGCCCGATAATCCCGGGCCATGAGCGGCAACACCTTCGGGCAACTCTTCGCGGTCACCAATTTCGGCGAATCCCATGGCCCGGCCATCGGCTGCGTGATCGATGGCTGTCCTCCGGGACTGCCCCTGTCGGAAGCCGACATCCAGCCCGATCTGGATCGCCGGCGTCCGGGCACCAGCCGGTTCGTCACGCAGCGCAACGAAGCCGACGCGGTCGAAATCCTCTCCGGCGTCTACCAGGGCCAGACCACCGGCACCCCGATCTGCCTGCTGATCCGCAACACCGATCAGCGCAGCAAGGACTACGGCGATATCCTGCGCACCTTCCGGCCCGGTCACGCGGATTACACTTACACCCAGAAATACGGCCTGCGCGACCCCCGTGGGGGCGGCCGGTCGTCGGCCCGGCTCACGGCGCCGTCCGTTGCCGCCGGTGCGGTGGCCAAGAAGTGGCTGCAGCAGCAGTACGGCACCCGGTTTCGGGCCTGCATGACGCAACTGGGCGAGCTGCCCATCGCCTTCGAGTCCTGGGACCATGTGCCGAACAACCCCTTCTTTGCGCCGGTGGCCGATGTCTCCGCGCTGGAGACCTACCTCGAAGCGCTGCGAAAGGGGGGGGATTCGTGTGGAGCGCGGCTGCGCGTGGTGGCCAGCGGCGTGCCGGTTGGCCTGGGCGAGCCGCTGTACGACCGCATGGATGCCGATATCGCCCGCGCCATGATGGGCATCAACGCCGTCAAGGGCGTGGAAATTGGCGCAGGCTTTGCCTGCGTGGCGCAACGCGGCAGCCAGCATGGCGACGCCCTGACGCCTCAGGGCTTCCTGAGCAACCACGCCGGGGGCGTGCTTGGTGGGATCACCACCGGGCAGGATCTGGAGGTGGCCATCGCGATCAAGCCCACCAGCTCCATCCTGCAGCCCCGGCCTTCCATCGACAGTGACGGCGCGCCGGTGGAGGTGGTGACCCGCGGGCGCCACGACCCCTGCGTCGGACTGCGGGCTGCGCCGATTGCCGAGGCCTTGCTGGCCCTGGTGGTGATGGAGCACGCGCTGCGGCACCGGGCCCAGTGCGGCGATGTGCGGCCACCCTTGGCCCCGATTGCTGCGTCCGCCGCGCCCTGATCAGGGCTTGGCGTCGATTTCTTCCAGGCGCTTGCGCCACGGCTGAAAGCCGGTGACCAGGGCGCTGGCCAGCAGCACCAGCGCACCGCCCAGCCAGATGCCCGGCCCCAGCGGCTCGTCGAGCAGCAGGTGGGCCCAGGCCACGCCGAACACAGGGATCATGAAGGTCGGGCTCATGGCCGCGACGGGCGTGACGTGGATCAGGATGCGCAGATGCAACCAGTAAGCCAGGCCCGAAGTCACCACCCCCAGCACCGTGACCAGCAACAGGGCCAGCGGCGTGAAGTGGGCCTGGGGCAGGGCGGGCGCCGCAAAGGGTGCCAGCATCAGGGACGACATCAGGTAGATGCCCGCTGCACTTTGCAGCGGTTGCATGCGGGCCAGTGCCCGTTTCATGAGGGGCGAGGACAGGCCGTACATGGCCGAGGCCACGATGCAGGCCAGACAGGCCAGCACCACCCGCAGCG
>VERU01000036.1 GCA_018882485.1 Rhodoferax sp.
ATGGCCGGGCATGCCGGTCGGCCTGCGCGCTTCGACCTCCTGGTCAATACCCGCTCCAGCCTGGTCAGCGGACCCTGGCGTTTCATTGCATGGAACATGAATTTTCATGCAGAGCATCATCTGGCGCCGCAGATGCCGTTTCATGCGTTGCCGAAGCTGCACCAGCTCGTGGCGGAGCGAATCCCGGTGGGAAAAGGGTACCGGGCTGCGCACGGTGAAATTCGGCGACTGATGAAAGTCCAGGCCAGGGCGCTCTGATTCGGCGCCTCTGCGGCAGTCGGTCTCTGGGGCCTATCGGTGATTACCCGCATCGGCCTTGACAGGGATCCTGATTGCATCTAATGTAGCGAATTCGATTTAAATGAATTCGTTCGAAACGATACCGATGCAAATCAGGCAGGTAGATGGGTTATGACAGCTTATGTCGTGAGTGATTTTCGGCATGCGCAGGATGTCCTGCGCATGTCTGATTTGAGGCAGGCCCTGTACGACGAGGGGGCTGTTCTGATGGAGAAGGTGCTGGTGAATCTCCATGGTCAGGAGCACCGAGCCAGGCGCAACATCGAAACGCGCGTTTTCCGGCGGGATTTTTTCCATTGGTACGAACGCGAGGTTTTTCCGGTCACCTTGCGCGAAACCTTGTCGCCCTACCTGCAACTGGGCAGCACCGATCTGGTCGATTTCGGCTTTCGTGTGATGATGAATCTGACGGCCGATTTTTCGGGGATTGATAGACCTCTGAGAAGTCCCGAAGAGACCTCGCAGTTGTTGGGCATTCTTCGAACCTTCGGCAAGGCCGCGACATTGGGCCAGGCTCTGGGCGACAAGGAAGTGATCCGGTCAGAGATCCGAGTGGCTCTGGATGAATTCGACCGAGCGTTTTTCCGACCATCCATGGAGCGGCGACGCCAGCTCCTTGCCGAATGGAAGACCGGGGCATGCAACGAGGATGCGTTGCCCCGCGATGTTCTGATGGAACTCTTGCGTCATGAGGAAGAACATCCTCTTTCGCCGGATGTGTTGATGAAGGAAATCGGTTTTTTTCTGCTGGCCGGCGCCTTCACCACCATCCACACGCTGACCCACGCGATGCACGAAATTTTCGAGTGGAGCGTTGCCCATCCGACAGACGCCAAGCGGTATCGCGAGGACCTGCCTTTTCTTCAGCATGCGATTCACGAAAGCATGCGCTTGCACCCGTCCAGTCCTACGGCAGGACGTCGACCCACCTGCCCGGCTCACCTTCCCGCCGGCCTGTCTGTCGGCCCTGAAGACCTGGTATCCGTGGACCTCATGACCGCCAACCGGGATGTTGGCGTTTTTGGATCCGATGCCGGCGAGTACAACCCCAACCGACCGATACCCGTCAACTCGAGCCCCTATGGGCTGTCGTTTGGCCTCGGAATGCACGCTTGTATCGGGCTGAACCTCGCTGCGGGGCAGCCGCCTCGCAGTGACAGTGCTGCGGTTGATCGGCAATGGGGAACGGTGACGCTGATCGCGCATGAATTGCTGAAAAGCAATGCCCGGCCTGATCCGGCGCGGCCTGGGCAGGTGGACCGTTCGACCATAAGAAACAATTGGCTGAGCTACCCACTGCTGCTGGGGAATTGAATTGCGCTCTGTCCAGTCGGTCACATTGAGCGATTATCGGCATGCGCTCGCGGGGTTGCGAGATGTTCAGTTGGCGCAGTCCATGTACGACGAAGGCGCCGTCATCATGGCCGATGTTCTTCTGGTTTTGCACGGGGCTGAACATCGGGCGCGGCGGCTTCTAGAGCTCAAAGTTTTTCGGCGGGATTTCTTTCGGTACTACGAGCACCAGGTGTTTCCTGAGACTTTGCGGCAGACCATGCGCCCTTTTGTGGAGCGGGGATCAGCCGATTTGATGGACCTCGGTTATCGGGTCACCATGAACTTGACGGCGGATTTTGCAGGCATCGATCGACCTGACAGAACGTCGGAGGAGACGGCACGACTTCTTGCTTTGGTGATGACCTTCAGCGAGGGTGCGACCTTGGTGCATTCGACGCGGGACAAGGATGCCGTGCGCGCCGAAGTTCGACTTGCGATGCGCAGGTTCGACGAGCAGTTTTATCAGCCTTCCTTGGCCAGACGGCGGGCACTTGTGGACGCCTGCCAGCGGGGCGCCGTGCCTGCGGATTCGTTGCCCAGGGATGTCCTGACCGTTTTGGTTGCCAATGAAGACCGCATCGAACTCCCGCCGGAGGTCATGATGCGCGAAATTGCCTTTTATCTGCAGGCCGGTTCGCACAGCACGGCCAATGCCACTGTGCATGCATTCCACGATCTCACCGTTTGGCGACAAAGCCATCCGGAAGATGGGGCGCGCATGGATCGCGATCCTTTGTTTTTGCAGCGATGTGTGCATGAGAGTCTGCGCTTGCACCCGGCCAGTCCAGTGGCATGGCGCAAGCCTGTTTGTCCCATGCACCTGCCCACCGGACAGGAGGTAGGGGACGCGGATCGCGTTGTGATCGATCTGGCTCAGGCCAACTGCGATCCTGATGTCTTCGGGGACGATGCGCAGGTGTTCAACCCTCACCGCCGGCTGCCTGATGGTGTTCCGCCCTGGGGGCTGACGTTTGGGGTGGGCGTTCACACCTGCCTCGGCAGGGACTTGGATGGTGGGGTCCTTCCGAGGGCGGATACCGACCCCCAGACGCACCAGTACGGGATTGTTCCGTTGTTCGTTCAATCCCTGTTTGAGCAGGGTGCTCGCCTCGACCCAGAGCGGAAAGCCGTTCCGGCATCGCATACGGAGCGTCCCAATTGGGGAGCCTATCCCATTGTTTTTGGAGATCGTTCATGACGGATAAGTTGGCGTTGGTCACCGGTGGCGGTGGCGGCATCGGTGCAGCGGTCTGCGAACTGGCGTCGCAGCGGGGTTACAGGGTTGTTGTTGCCGATCAGGATCTTGGAGCCGCGCAGCGGGTTGCCGACGATTTGCCGATGGCGCGTGCCGAGCAACTGGATGTGACGGATGAAAGCGCGGTGGAGGCCATGCTAGACCGAGTGGGTCAGGTGCCGGATCTGCTGGTGAACAACGCGGGTATCGGCCGCTTCGGTCCGCTGATGAGCATGCCATTGGGTGAGTTCTCCCTGGTCGTCCAGGTCAACCTCGTCGCGTGTTTTGTTGTGGCTCGCGCGTGTGCCCGGCGTATGCAGGCACGAGGTAGTGGTCAGATTGTCAATATCACCTCGATCAATTCCATCAACCCGGGTCCTGGCGCTGGAGCCTATCCGGCGGCCAAGGCGGGCCTGGCCCGGCTTTCCCAGCAGATGGCCTTGGAGTGGGGGCCTCTGGGACTTCGGGTGAACTCGGTCGCACCGGGTTTCATCGATGCGGGTATTTCCACGCCGTTTTATGCCAACCCGGTGATCCGGGAGCTGCGTGGCAATGCCGTTCCCAGCCGACGGCTGGGCCAGGCGATGGACGTTGCACAGGCCGTGCTCTTTCTCGCCAGTGACGAGGCGTCCTACATCAACGGCCATGAACTGGTGGTCGACGGGGGGGTTACGCCCAGCCTGTTGTCACAGCTGCCTCGCGAACCCAAAAAGGATTGATTGAGCGATGCATCGACGCCAGGTCGTTCACCTTGCTGGGGGGCTCCACCACCCCGCAGAGAACAGTCAGAAATTCTGGTCGAACTGTTGGAGCGCGGCTGAGTTGGAGGCGCGAACATTCGTGGATGTTGATGCTGCCGGGGCTGCCTTGGACGACCGGCCATGCGATTTGCTGGTGATCAGCGCCTTGCGTTGGACGATGACGCAGCATCCCAAGTATGAGCCCCATCGAACGCAGTGGGCTTGCTCCACGAGTTCTGATTTCCGAAACGCAGTGGTCGGCCATTTGCAACGAGGAGGGTCTCTTTTGGCCATGCACACGGCGATTCTCTGCTTTGACGACTGGCCGCAATGGTCCGAAATCCTGGGGGGATCTTGGGTATGGGGTCGATCCTCCCACCCCCCATACGGACAGGTTGCAACGCGGATGGAAACCTTGGCCCATCCCATCACGCGGGGCGTGCGGGATTTCGATAGTCAGGATGAGGTCTACAGCGATCTTTTACTGGCCGGGCCCGTCGATGTACTGGCCAGCAGTCGTGTGACGGCATCGGGCTGGATGCCGACTGTCTGGGTGCGGCAGTGGCAGGGCGCAAAGGTGTGTGTGGATGCGCTGGGTCACGACGTGAACAGCCTCGCACAACCCGATCACCAGCGTTTGATTCGACAAGCCATCGACTGGTTGATACCAGCTCGCCAGACTTCCTGAACGACTTGACCCGGAGACAGATGCCCATGCGATCCCATTCCAACATGTCCTTGCTGATCACTGGCGGTGGCACCGGTATCGGAGCCGGAACCGCTGCCTATTTCGTGGAACGCGGCGCCCGTGTGACCATCTGCGGACGGCGGGCCGACAAGTTGAACGCGGTGGCCGAGGCACTGGGGCCCCGGTGCTGTGCCGTAGTTGGCGACATCGCTGTAGCTCAGGATCGCCAGCACATTCTGGATGCAGCCCTCCAACATGGTGGAGGGCTGGACGCCTTGGTGAATAACGCGGCCAATATGCTGCGCGGCAATATCACCGATCTGTCTGAACAGCAGCTGCTGGATGTGTTCCATGTCAATGTAGTGGCTGCCATGATGCTCAGTGGATTGGCAGTACCTCACTTGCGTGAGCGACGCGGTGCGATTGTTTACTTTGGCTCGGTTCATACCCGAAGGGCCTATCCCGGGGCGTCTCCCTACGCTGCCACCAAAGGGGCACTCGAGACGATCACCAAGGTGTTGGCAGCGGAGCTGGGGAAGGACCAGATCCGTGTGAACTGTGTCGTGCCTGGCGCCGTGCCCACTGACCTCAACATCCGCGCTGGACTTTTCACCGAAGAGGAGCATGACAAGCGCATGGATGCGATCGCCCCGTACCACGTTCTCGGACGAGTTGGGCGACCGGTTGAGGTGGCAGAAGCCGTGGACTACTGCCTTCGCGCGGAGTGGTTCACAGGGCAGTCTGTGGTGATCGACGGCGGTCTGTCACTCGGTATGTCGTCGTTCTGAGGACCTCATGATTCTTCAACAACTGATCAATGGCCTGATCGTCGGGGGCGTTTACGCGTTGTTCGCTATCGGGTTCACCCTGGTATTTGGTATTCACCAGATCCTCAATCTGGCGCATGGTGCCGTGTTCATGGCCGGTGCGTTTATCGCTCTGTATTCCGTGCTAGCTGGCCTTCCCTTGTGGGTCGGATTCCTGTTGGGGGTGCTGGCAGGTGGTGTGCTCAGCCTGCTGATCGAATGGGTCGCATTTCGGCGCCTGCGACGCCAAGGGGAGACTGAATTTGGCGCCATCATCTCATCGATCGGCGTCAATCTCATCCTGATCACGCTGGCTCAGAAAATCTCTGACACCCAGATCATGCGGTTCCCGTTCGAAACCTTCCCGGTACGCATCTTCGAGTGGGCCGGGCTCAGGGTGTCTGCGCTTCAGCTATTCATGGCTTTCTTGGCCATCGCATTGGTTGCGATGATCAATCTGTTTCTGCTGCGGACCTCGATGGGCCGACAAGTCCGCGCGGTAGCGGGCAATGAACGCGCTGCGAAGCTCAGCGGTGTCAATCCCAATTTCGTTTTTTTTCAGACGTTCTTCATGTCAGGCGCGCTGGCAGCGGCGGCAGGTGTGCTGGTTGGTCTGGCTTTCAACAACATTCACTTCATGATGGGTGAGCCCTTCCTGTTGCGCGGTTTCGTTGTCATCATCCTGGGTGGACTCGGCAGTATCCCCGGGGCCCTGGTGGCGGGCTTGCTGCTGGGCATGATTCAAACCCTGACAGTGGCCTATCTGCCGTCCGGACTCACCGATACGATCATTTTTTCGCTTTTGTTCCTAATCCTTCTGATCCGCCCGCACGGTTTGCTCGGCAAGCCGGAAGCGGGTCTCATGAGAGGCCGTTGATGTTGGACTTCATCATTGCCTACCGGCCTCTGCTGGATGTTTTCCTGCTGCACACGGGCTATGCATTGGCTCAGTACCTCGTGCTGCGATCGGGTTCTTTTTCCATTGCGAATGCGGGCTTGACCGCGATAGGCGCTTACCTGTCTGCATCCCTGACCGTCAAATTCGGATTGCCCCCTTTGGTGGCGGTCCTTTTGGGCACGCTCGTATCGATGCTCGTCGCGATGTTGCTGGCTTGGCCGCTAGCGCGTTTGCGGGGTGTTTACCAAGCGATTGCGACCCTGGCTTTTGTACAGGTGGTCCTGTCTTTGAATATCTACGCCGAGCGACTGACGGGTGGAGCCATGGGCTTGTCGGGTATTCCAAAAGTCGTGAGCACACCGATTCTGCTGGTCTCGGCGGCCATTGCGGTGTATCTGGTGGGTTCTCTCAACCGGTCTCGGTTTGGGCGCGCCTTTGATGCCATTCGCCAGGATGAGGCGGTCGCGGTATCCCTCGGTGTGGCCATTTCACGGTACCAGCTGCTTGCCTTTGCGATGTCCGGTGCGTTGGCAGGCTACTTTGGCGCCTTGGAGGCCTTTCACAGCTACGCGCTGGAGCCCAACCAGTTCGGGTTTCCGTTCCTCGTGGCGGTCTTGTCCTATGTCGTGCTTGGTGGACGGCATTCGGTATGGGGTCCGGTCGTGGGAACTGCCGTGTTGGTCGCCCTGCCGGAAGTATCTCGTCCCCTTGCCGAGTACAGAATGCTCGTTTATGGGTTGCTGCTGATCCTGGTGATCAACTTCATGCCACGCGGCATCGTTGACACCTGGCTGCACCTGCGCCTGAGCCGACGCCGTGGCTCGGTCGATCAGGACCGGAGGGCTGCATGATGGGAAAGTCTCTCGTGTTGCAGTCGGTCTGCAAGAATTTTGGTGGCGTGGTCGCCGCCAGCAATGTGAATCTCGAAGTCCCGGCTGGGCGGATCACGGGACTGATCGGACCGAATGGGGCGGGTAAGACCACGCTGGTGAATCTCATCACGGGCATGCTGCCCCTGACCTCGGGTTCCATACGCTTTGGCGATACCGACATCTCCAGTTTGTCAGCCCACGAGATCAGTCGACTGGGATTCGCCAGGACCTTTCAGAACATACGTTTGCTGAAGGAGGCCAGCGTTCTGGAAAATTTGCTGATTGGATTCCATCAGCGCGAAAAAGCCTCGTTCTGGTCTGGGTTGTTGGGTTTGCCCGCTGCCCGCCGGGAAACAGCGGAAACACGCCGGGCCGCCATGGCGTTGCTGGAGCGTTTCGACATGGCGAGGTACGCCGACTACCCAGCCGCTGGGCTGGCCTATGGGCATCAGCGACGCGTCGAAATGATGCGCGCAGTGGCGGCTCAGCCGGCCTTGTTGATGTTGGACGAACCCGTAGCCGGGATGAACGATGTTGAAGCCGGCGAGCTGGGAGGCTTGTTCAAGGGATTGAGCCAGCAGGGTATGGGCATCTTGCTCATCGAGCACAACATTCG
The DNA here is from genome assembly GCA_018882485.1 of Rhodoferax sp. Classification (GTDB taxonomy): domain Bacteria; phylum Pseudomonadota; class Gammaproteobacteria; order Burkholderiales; family Burkholderiaceae_C; genus Rhodoferax. The sequence goes on from VERU01000036.1 coordinate 7,490, forward strand.
ATTTGTGACCGGTTTGTGCGAGTACCTGTATGTCCTCGACGGGGGGCGCATCATCGCCGAAGGCGACCCGCAGACTGTCGTATCGAATCCAGCCGTGATCGCGGCCTATTTGGGAGCTTGACGTGCTGGTTGTTGAATCCCTGCATGCCTCCTACAGCGGCATACGTGCCTTGCGAGGCGTATCTCTTCGCGTTGAAAAGGGAGAAATGGTCGCGCTCATCGGTCCTAACGGTGCCGGTAAATCGACCCTGATCAATTGCATCAGCGGTATCGTTCCTGTGCAGCGAGGACGCATTGAACTCAGTGGTCAGCCGCTGGACGGAATGACTTCCTGGGCGATCTCCCGGTTGGGACTGCAGCAGGTTCCCGAGGGGCGTCAGGTCTGGCCGGAGATGACGGTCCTGGAAAATCTTGCGCTGGGTGGCACAGCGCTTCGTCGGCGGGCGGCACGCTACACCCTGGAACGAATCTACGATCTATTTCCCATATTGGCCCAGAGGCAGTCTCAACTGGCTGGCTCGCTGTCGGGTGGCCAGCAGCAGATGTTGGCGATTGGTCGAGCGTTGATGGGAAGTCCCCAGATGTTGCTGCTCGATGAACCCAGCCTGGGGTTGGCGCCGCTGGTCGTCAAGCAGGTTTTCGACGCTCTGGTTCAGCTGAATCGGGAGGGCCTGACCATTCTTTTGGTGGAGCAAAATTCAAAATTGGCGCTGAGCACTTCGCACCGCGCCTATGTGATTGAGCAGGGAAGTATTGCTCATGAGGGGCCAAGTAGCCAGTTGAAGGATGACCCGCAGGTGATTGCTCATTACCTCGGACAGTCGACCAGCTGATGAAAGGCGAGTTGGTTCAATTCTCAAAGGAAAGCGAATGAGACAGCAATTCAAACGACTGCTTGCCAAAGCGAGCTTGGTATCGGTTCTGTCCGTGGCTGGCCTGGGCCTTGCCCACGCGCAGCAGGAGGTCAAGATCGGCGTCGTCCTCTCCAACACGGGAACCTTCGCGTTTGTTGGCGCACCGGTGATCAATGCGGTGAAACTGGCCTATGAGGAATTGATGGCCGCCAATTATTTTGGCAATACCAAGGTGACCTTGATGGTGGAGGACAACCGGTCGGACCGACAGGAAGCTCTGACACTGATCAACCGGATGGCGACGCGCGACCGGGCGTCCATCATCATTGGTCCCGTTTCATCCGGTGAGGCGATGGCGGCCGCACCGGTTGCAGTGGATCTGAAGATACCGTTGTTCACCACAGCCACCACGCCCGACGTTCTGAAGGCCGGTCCCTGGGTATTCAAGTCCACCGAAACGGCGGAACAGTTCATGACGCCCCTGGGCCAGTACGTGGTGCAAAGGGCCAAACCCAAGTCCTGCTTTTATGTCTTCATTCGGGATAACGATGGTTATGTCCGGCAGAAGAACGTGTTGCGTGACACCATCGCCGCCGGCGGCATATCCACCGTCGGAGACGAGTCGATTCTTGCAGCGGATTCGGATTTCACGGCCTTGGCCACCAAGATCGTTCAAAGCAAGGCCGATTGCCTGTACGTCGGAACGCCACCTGAGCAGGGAGCCAATATCGTGTTGCAAGCCCGTCAGGCGGGGATGCCTGCGGCGACTCTGCTCGTGGGTAACACGGGTATGGGATCAGACCGCTATCTCAAGGCTGGGGGCAAGGCGGTGGAGGGCACCGTATTCCCCGCCGAGTTCGTGCCGACCGGCGTGAACGAGATGGGACGAAAATTCATTGCCGCGTACACCAAGAAGTACAACGTGGCTCCCGATTCCTGGGCTGGAGTGGGCTATTCGATGATGCTGATCACGGCCAATGCCATCAAGGCGGCAGGCCCCAACCCCACGCGGGAATCGATTCGTGACGCCATGGCCAAGACCCGGAATCTGCCGGTTGTGATTGGTCAGGGCAGCTTCAGTCTCGACGCGGATCGAATTCCTTCTTTTGGTGCTGCGGTGTTGACCATACGCGACGGCAAATGGGTCCAGCCTTGATCTTGGGTTGAAGGCAGATGGATCAGGAACCGACGGACTGCGGTCCGCCGGTTCCTGTTAGGGAGTGTGGTAATCCACCACCCTGCGCTCGGCCGCCGCTTCGGCAACGAACGGCACAATAGCCTGGTGCAGGGGGTGCGATTGATAGGCCAGCAGCGCTGCTTCTGACTCGAACTCCGAGTAGAGCGCAATATCGCTGCTGTTCGGGGTTTGACTCAGGTCCAAACCGACCTCGATGGCCAGCAGACCCGGTATCTTTCCCTGCAAATCGGTTAACAGCCTCTGTATCTCGAGTGCGTTGGCATGCTTGCTGTTCCCGTGAGCCGATTCTTTCAGTTTCCAGAACACCAGATGCTTGATCATGGTCGATACCTTTTCAGTTGATGCAGTTCTTGGATCGAAGGCCAGCGCCGCTGCGGTCAGTCCGTCGGATTCTCCGGATCGGCCCGTACCGGTTGATCCAGGTAGCTGTCCTGAATCAGGATCAACTGCGCGTTGATCCGATGCAGGATGTCTGATGCCATCTGCTGTTCTTCCGGTGACAAGGTGGCCATCATGTCCTGGTTGGCGCGGCGACTCAGCGCATCGCAGGCCTGAGCCAGGGGCAGACCTGTAGGGGACAGTGAAATAAACACCGACCTCGAGTCCTTGCGCGACCGGCGGCGCCGGATCAACCCTTTGCGCTGAAGGATCTGCAGCTGGCTCGAAATCGTCGATTGAGGCAGGACGAGCGATTCCACCAAGTCGCTGATACGCAGGTCTTCCCGTTCAAGCAGGAGCACCAGGATGCGGGCAGAGAAATGGTTGATGTCGTTTTCGCGACATAGTCGATAGCCAATCAGGCCGATTCGGGTGCTGATCAGGTGAACCAGAAATGAAAACCTGTCCAATGCCAGTCCCGTTTCCGCTGGCGCGTTGTTGTTGCTCATCCCGTTCGATCCACCTGGAAATTCAAAGCTCGCCGTCGGCGTGATCCCTGACGTTGGGGTTTTCAAGTCGGCTTCCCATGGTGGGAACCACCCATCCCCTGATGGGCTTGCGGGCCTGCGGAGCCGACAGGTCCATGGACTTTCCGTTCAACCAGACACCTGCAATACGCTCAGATTGGCCCAGTACCGTCACATCCTTCAGGGGATCTCCGTTGACAACCAGCAGGTCGGCTTTCATGCCGGCCTTCAAGGCGCCGGTTTTTCCTTGCATTTTCAGGGCGATCGCACCGTTCTGGGTGCCGCACGAAATCGCTTCCAGCGCGCTCATGCCAAAGTAGCGCATGAAAACTTCCATCTCGCGGTAGTGCCAGTGGCCGTAGGGCACCATCGAGAACCCGGATTCACTGCCACACAGCAGTGGCACACCGGCCTGGTGCAGGCGTTTCATGTTGTCGACCGAATCCCGTATTTCACGCTCAAACAGGGCGATGATGGACGGGTCAGTTCCCAGCATGGCGCCGTGGTCGATCATGTTGGCCTGGAAGGTCAGGGCCGGACAGACGGGTATGCGTCGGTCGATGATCAACGCCGTGGTGTCCGCCGAGATGCCCGTCGCGTGGAACAGCAGGTCCATCCCGCTGAGAACGGCACGCCGCGTGGATTCGTCCCCCCTGCAATGCCCCATGACCGGCACGCCCAGATCATGGGCCACTTCGCAGATCAGTTTGAGTTCATCGAGCGTCCAGCTGCACTGCTCGCCGAGGTAGGCGTAACGCGGTGCGACTCCCGAGACATGGACCTTGATCCAATCGGCGCCCACCTTGATCTGACGTCGCACTTCCGCCATGATCTCGTCGCGGCCATTGACCACCCGGTAGTAGCCAGTCACGCCTTCATCACGGATGAGTCCGCCCGCTGTTCCTCCCAGTCCCGGAATCAACGCGTAGCATCCGCACGCGATTCGAGGCGCCTGAATCAACCCCGACTCCTGCGCGTCTCTCACATCGACCATGTTCTCAAACACGGAATCCGGGTCCAGAATGCCCGTCACGCCGGCGCGCAGCAGCTTGCGGGCGTTGTACGCCGCAGTCAACGCAGACAGCGCGTTGCGCCGTTGAAAGAATATTTCAGAGTTGGAACTGGCGTCATCGAATGACAGATGGCAATGGGCATCGATCAGCCCCGGCATCAATGTGCGCCCGGCCAGGTCAACCCTCTCCAGGCGATCAAGGTGGCGCGCCCGCGCCAAAGCTTCCTCTCCGACGGCAGCGATGGTGTCGTCCACGACCAGCAGTGCATCGCTGCAGGCTGCTCTGGCCGTGCCATCAATCAGCTGACCGTTATCGAACAACCACGCAGTCATCGTTCATTCCCCAAGTCTGTGTCCGGAGTTGCTGAATCCGCCCTTAGAAGCCGTTTGGCATTGCGGGAAAGTTGTGCGTGGTCATGCTGGTAGCTGGTTACCGCACTTTCCGGGTCGGGTTCGTCCCAACCGGCGAAGTTGGTTCCATAAACCAGGTGGTCCGTCCCGACGGCCCTCGCCAGAAGATCCAGCGCCTGGGGGTGCTCCACATGGGTGTCGAACCAAAGCCGACGCAGGCGTTCTTCAAATGCACCCTCCGGCCGCATTGCGGCCGCAGCCCACGGTCGCTTTCTGGCCGCTTTGGCCATACGACCCATCAACAGGGCCGTCGCGCCACCCCCGTGGCTGATGCAGATGTCCAGTGC
>VERU01000471.1 GCA_018882485.1 Rhodoferax sp.
CGGCTGATGCGCGCGCTGTGCGCCCCGGGTCCGCTGGCCGAAACGGCCCAACTGTGCGGCCTGCTGTCGGCCATGGATCTGATCCTGGGCGATCCGCTGACCCATGCGCTGACGCGGCTGCCGCTGCCCGCCGCCCTCACCGAAGCCCTGCTGCAGCGCAGCGGGCCGCTGTACCCGGCCTACACACTGGCCTGCGCACTCGAATCGACCGACAACGCCCGGCTGCGCCCGCTGCTGCAGCAGCTGGGCTTCCAGCTGCCGCAAGTGACCGAGGCCCTGCTGGGCACGCTGGCCCTGTTGCGACCACACACCCAGCGCAGCCTGCTGCTGGTCTGAGCCGCCGCGCCGCCCTGCCGCTGCGGCCCGGCCCTCAGAGCCGGGCGCGGGCCGCCGAGTAGGCCTGCCAGAACTGCGCGTCCTGCGTGGTGGCGAAGTTGATGCGCATCAGCGGGCTGGGCCCGCCGCCGGCATGGAACAGGCTGCCCGGGGCCAGCAGATAGCCGGCATCGAGCAGCCGGGCCGACAGCGCATCCGTGTCCACCCCGGTATCGACCCAGCCGAACAGGCCCGCCGGCTCGCAGGCCAGCCGGCAGCCATGGGATCGCGCCAGCTGCACGCTGCGGTCGCGCGCCTGGCCCAGGCGGATGCGCAGCCGTTCGGCATGGCGGCGCAGGTGGCCCTGCTCGATGCACAGGGCCATCGCCTGCTCCAGCAGCGCCGGGGTGGTCAGGGTGGTCAGCAACTTGGTATCGAGCAGCCGCTCCACCAGGCCCAGCGGCGCTGCCAGGTAGCCGATGCGCCAGTTGGGCGCCAGCACCTTGGAGAAACCACCCACGTGGATGGTGCGGCGCAGCCCATCGAGCGCGGCCAGCCGGGTGGCATGGTCGGGCGCGATGTGCGCGTAGGTGTCGTCCTCCACGATGTGGAAATCGTGCGCCTCGGCCAGCCGCAGCACCTGATGAGCGGCAGCCGGACTCAGCGAGTCACCGGTCGGGTTGTGCAACACGCTGACGCTGATGAACAGCCGCGGCGCGTGCACCTCGCAGTAGCGCGCCATCACGGCCAGGTCTGGCCCGCCCGGGCCGCGCGGCACCGGCAGCACCCGCATGCCAAGCGCCTGCAGGCGCGCCAGCTCGATGGCCCAGCCCGGCTCCTCGACCATCACCGGATCCCCCGGTCGCAGCAGGGTGCGGCTGATCACGTCCAGCGCGTGGGTGGCCCCCACCGTGGTGATGATCTGCTGCGGCGTGGCCTCCACGTTCCAGGCGCGCAGGCGCGCCGCCATGGCGCGGCGCAGGTTCGCATCGCCCGCCGGTTCGCCGTACTGCTGCGACAAGAGCTGCAGGTTGCGGGTGCTGCTGACGCGGCGCAGCGCAGCCGGCATGAAGGCGGCGTCCAGCCAGTCGGGCGGGAAGGCGCCCATTCCCGGCTGCGGCCGGTCGCTGGGTCGGTGGAACATGCCCCGGATCAGCATGGTCGCGTTGACGGGCGCCGGCAGGGGCGAGGGCCTGTCTGCTCCTGAATCAGGAGCAACATCGGCATGATCAGTAAGGGCTGGAGGCCGTTTTGATGCCGAATCCAGCTGGGTGTCCCGGACGAAGAAACCCCGGTTGCGCCGGGCCTCCACCAGGCCCAGGGCCAGCAGGTGGTCGTAGGCTGCCACCACGGTGGAGGGGCTGACCCCCTGCGCCTGCGCGCACTGGCGCACCGAGGGCAGGCGGGCGCCGGGCGCCATCAGGCGGTCGCGGATGCGTTGCGCGAAGCGGGCGCTGAGTTGTCCGGTCAGAGAGGTCTCGGCGTGGCGGGTCAGCATGGCTCGGGGTGGGTGGCATGGACCCCGCGCGGGGCGGATGTACCAGCAGGTGGGACCATACAGTTTATGCGCTGAACCGGCCAACTGTATGGCTGCTGTGCTGGTTCCGGGCCTACAGTGCCCGACCATGAACGGGTCCGATCTGTCCGCGCTGCTGATCCTGGCCACCGCCATGAGCTTCACGCCCGGCCCCAACACCACGCTGTCGGCCGCGCTGGCGGCCAACCGCGGCCTGCGCGGGGCCCTGCCTTTCATCTGCGCGGTACCGGCCGGTTGGGGCCTGTTGCTGCTGCTGTGCGGCGTCGGCCTGGGCGCGCTGGTGCAGGCCGTGCCGGTGCTGCGCCTGGGCGTCAAGGCGCTGGGCCTGGGCTACCTGCTGTGGCTGGCCTGGCAACTCAGCCGCAGCGCCCGTCTGGGCGAGGCCCGCGCCGAGCAGTTGCAGGTGGGTTTCGTGCAGGGTGTGGCCCTGCAGTTTGTCAACATCAAGGCCTGGATGCTGGCGCTCACGCTCACGGGCACCTGGATCAGCGGCCAGCCCGACGCCGCGCAGCGGCTGGCCGTGGTGCTGCCGGTGATGCTGGCTTACGCCTTTTTCAGCAACCTCTGCTATGCCGCCCTCGGCGCCCTGCTGCGGCCCTGGCTGGCCCGGGGGGGGCGCCTGCTGGCCTTCAACCGCACCATGGCGGCGGTGCTGGTCGCCACGGCGGTCTGGATGGGTCGCGCATGAGCCGCCCGACGCCGGGTTCCCCCTCCGCCGGTCACGAGCCCCGCGCCGCCCGCCGGGGGTTGTGGCTGGGTCTGCTGGGGGCGGCCATCTTTGCCGCCCCCCCGCCCCCACTCCATCTGCATCGAGGGCGTCAGATACTGCAGCAGACCGATGGTGACCAGCGGCAGCCGCTGGGCCGCCGCACCGAACAGCAGCAGCGGGATGGCGGTGAT
>VERU01000472.1 GCA_018882485.1 Rhodoferax sp.
GTGCATGAGCGGGCCGCCCACCGACAGCGAATAGGCTGTAGAGCCGGTGGGGGTGGCAATGATCAGGCCGTCGGCGCGCTGGTTGGCCACGAAGTGCCCGTCCACCTCGACCCGCAGCTCGACCATGCCCGAGGTAGCGCCCCGGTTGACCACCACATCGTTCATGGCCAGCGCGTCGAACACGCAATGCCCGTCGCGCATGACCCGCCCATGCATCAGGGTGCGCAGGTCTTCCTCGAACTCGCCGCGCAGCATGGGGCCCAGCACCGCCGCGTACTGGTCGTAGGGGATGTCGGTGATGAAACCCAGCCGCCCCTGGTTGATGCCGATCAGCGGCAGGCCCTGGTGCGCCACATGGCGGCCGATGCCCAGCATGGTGCCGTCGCCGCCCACCACCAGCCCCAGATCGCAGTGGCGGCCGATCTCGCTGGCGGCCAGCGTGGGGTAGCCGGTAATGCCCATGTTGCGTGCGGTGTCTTGCTCGAACACCACCTCACAGCCCTGCGCATGCAGAAAATGCGCCAGATCCTCCATCGCGCGGCGCGACAGCGCGGCGGCTGGACCGGCGGGCACCGACTGGTACTTGCCGATCAGCGCCACGTGCCGGAACTGCGATTTCATGGGCAAATTACATCACTAAAATGAGTCGATGCTGGACGATCGCGCCAAGTTGCTGCTGAAAGCGCTGGTAGAGCGCTACATTGCCGACGGGCAGCCCGTGGGCTCGCGCACCCTGTCCAAGGCCTCGGGGCTCGATCTCTCGCCGGCCACCATCCGCAACGTCATGTCGGACCTGGAAGAACTGGGCCTGATCGCCAGCCCGCACACCTCGGCCGGGCGCATTCCCACGGCACGCGGCTACCGCCTGTTTGTGGACACCATGCTCACCGTGCAGCCGGCCCAGTTCGGGCTGCAGAGCCTGCAACCCGGCCAGCCGCAGAAGGTGATTTCCAGCGCGGCCAACCTGCTGTCGAGCCTGTCGCACTTTGTGGGCGTGGTGGCTGCGCCGCGCATGCCCTCGGTGTTCCGGCACATCGAGTTCCTCCGCCTTTCGGAGCGGCGGCTGCTGGTCATATTGGTATCGCCCGAAGGCGATGTGCAGAACCGCATGATCTTCACCGAGTCCGACTACACCCAGTCGCAGCTGGTGGAGGCGGCCAACTACCTCAACAGCCACTATGTGGGCATGGGCCTGGAGCAGGTGCGCGAGCGGCTGCAGTCCGAGGTGGAAACCCTGCGGTCCGAAATCGCCGGCCTCATGCAGGCCGCCGTGGCCGTGAGCAGCGAGGCCCTGACCGAGGTGCAGGACGAGGTGGTGATCGCCGGCGAGCGCAACCTGCTGGCGGTGTCGGACTTTTCCAACGACATGAGCCACCTGCGCCGCGCCTTCGAGCTGTTCGAGCAGAAGGCGCAGCTCATGCGCCTGCTCGACGTGGCCGGCCGAGCCGAGGGCGTGCGCATCTACATCGGCGGCGAAAGCCAGGTCGTGCCCTACGAGGAACTCTCGGTGGTCAGCGCCCCCTACGAGGTGGACGGCCAGGTGGTCGGCACGCTGGGTGTGATCGGCCCCACCCGCATGCCCTACGACCGCATGATCCAGATCGTGGACATCACCGCCCGGCTGGTCAGCAACGCCCTGAGCCACCACAAGTAGCCCCGTAGAATCGCGAGCGGTCGGGGCGTTAGCTCAGTTGGTCAGAGCAGGGGACTCATAATCCCTTGGTCGCTGGTTCGAGCCCAGCACGCCCTACCAGACTCCCGCACATCCCGCGCGCGGCACATTCTCATGTGTTGACAATGGATACACAATGGGCGCACAATTTGTGTATCCATTGTGTGTACGACAGGAGTCGCCCATGCGTGACGCCGCCATCAACCTTCGAGCCTTGCCTGAGCAGCGTGATCTCATTGATCACGCGGCCAGTCTGTTGGGCAAGAACCGTTCAGACTTCATGCTGGAAGCGGCTTGCGACCGAGCCCAGGCTGTCGTCCTGGATCAAGTCTTCTTCAGCTTGGATGCTGACAGGTTCCGGCAATTCACCGATTTGCTCGACGCGCCAGCTCGCTCGAATCCTGGTCTTGAGCGACTGCTGGCGGTCAAGGCCCCCTGGCGCTCGAGCGCGGCATGACCCTGGTTCCCGGCGAACCGCAGTCGCTGTCAGCCGCCCATCTGCTGGATGACTTCTCTTGCGGTGAGAGCAGTCTGGACGGCTGGCTCAAACGCCGTGCCTTAAGCAATCAGGTCAGTGGCGCCAGCCGCACGTTTGTTGTCGCGGATTCATCGCAGAGGGTCCTGGGCTACTACGCCATGGCTGCGGGCGCGGTCTCCCATCAGATGGCCACCCGCAGCGTGCGCCGAAACATGCCCGATCCGGTGCCGGTGGTGGTGTTGGCACGTCTCGCGGTTGACCTTCGCGCGCAGGGGATGAAGCTCGGGGCGGCGCTGCTGCAGGACGCCGTACTGCGCGCGGTCAATGTGTCGCAGAACGCGGGGGTTCGGGCCCTACTGGTCCACGCGCTGCATGATCGAGCCAAGCCGTTCTACCTTCACTACGGCTTTCAAGAGTCGCCCCTGCACCCGATGACGCTGATGCTGCGTCTGGGCACCGCAAAAGATTGACAAGTAACGGATAACACATCGCCGGTCGCGCTTGCCGCGCCGTGTATCGGACTGGCTCGGTTTTCAGTTGGAGTCAACACAGGGCAGGTGGTTCTTGTCTGGAC
>VERU01000473.1 GCA_018882485.1 Rhodoferax sp.
CTGCAGAACAGGCCGCCGCTGCAACGGTGATCGGCCTCGCCCTCCTCCCGCACCGCCGCGCTGCCGCACACCGGGCACTGGGCCGGCATGGTGAACACGGGCGCGTCAGGCAGGCGCTTTTCGGACAAAACGGACACCACCTCGGGAATCACGTCACCGGCTCGGCGCACCACCACGGTGTCGCCCACGCGCACGTCCTTGCGCCGGGCCTCGTCCTCGTTGTGCAGGGTGGCAATGGTGACGGTGACGCCGCCCACGAACACCGGCTCGAGCTTGGCCACCGGCGTGAGCTTGCCGGTGCGGCCCACCTGCACCTCGATGGCCTGTACCGTGGTCAACTGCTCCTGGGCTGGAAACTTGTGCGCCACGGCCCAGCGGGGCTCGCGCGCCACAAAACCCAGGCGCTGCTGCAGATCCAGCCGGTCGACCTTGTAGACCACGCCGTCGATGTCGAAGGGCAAGCCATCGCGCTGACGTCCGATGGCCGCATGGTACGCTACCAATTCCATAGCACCCGATGCAAGCGCCACAAGGCCTGAGACCGGAAAACCCCAGGATTTGAGGGCCGCCAGCAGGCCCTGCTGCGTGGTCCAGGGCAGGCCCTGGCCGGGGGCCGGCACGACCTCGCCCAGGCCGTAGGCAAAAAAGCTCAGCGGCCGCTGCGCCGCCACCGCCGGATCGAGCTGGCGCACCGCACCGGCTGCGGCATTGCGCGGGTTCACGAAGGTCTTCTGCCCCGCGTCCCGCTGACGGGCATTGAGCGCCTCGAAATCCGCCCGCGCCAGGTACACCTCGCCGCGTACTTCCAGCACCGCCGGAACGGGCGGCCCGCCAGCAGCCAGCCGCAGGGGGATCTGGCCGATGGTGCGGATGTTCTGCGTCACGTCCTCGCCGAGCTCGCCATCGCCCCGGGTGGCGGCCTGCACCAGCACGCCCTGTTCGTACCGCAGGTTGATGGCGAGTCCATCGAACTTGGGCTCGGCGGTGTAGACCACCGCCGGCGCATCGTCGGACAGGCCCAGTTCGCGGCGGATGCGGACATCGAACTGCAGCGCGCCGGCGTCCTCGCTGTCGGTCTCGGTGCGGATGCTCAGCATGGGCACCGCATGGCGCACGCTGGCGAAGGCCGGCAGCGGCGCACCGCCCACCCGCTGCGTGGGCGAATCAGGCGTCACCCACTCCGGGTGCGCCGCCTCCAGCGCCTGCAGTTCGCGGAACAGGCGGTCGTATTCGGCATCGGGCAGGGTGGGCGCATCGAGCACGTAGTAGCGGTGGGCATGCTCGTGCAGCAGGGTGCGCAGCGCCTGCAGGCGGACCCGGTCGTGCGCCCCGGGCTCGCGATCAGGCTGAGGCTCGGGCTCGAACAGGTCCGGTGTGTCCATGCCGATGCCGCCCGCCTCAGGAGAACAGGCGCCGCGCCAGCGCCGAGCCAGCCGCCAGGTCGCGCTGCTCCAGCGTGTCGTACAGGTGGCTCAGGTCGGCGCCGATCTGGTCCAGCGCCAGCAAGGACAGCGCCGTGCCCCGGTCGTCGGTCACCACGCCGTCCATCGCCTCGGCCAGACCGAGCGCCAGCTCCCGCATGCGGTCGAAGGGCTGCTCGGAGCGGGCCACCTGCGGCACATCCAGGCTGAGCACCAGCTCGCGGATGGCAGCCTGGGTGGGGTCTTCGGCCAGCGCGGCCTGGGTGTCGAAACCCAGGCCCAGCGTGGGCGGCAGCCCCGGGCCGGCAGCCGGGATGACCATGCGACCAGGTATGGCGCCGGCCACGAAACCCAGGCGCGCCGCGTTCTGCTGCACGTAACCCGGGCTCCAGGCGGTGCTGCGGGCCCGCAGCAGCAGCTCCAGCTGCGCGTCGTGGGCACTGGCGAACTGGTCCAGCTCCCGGGCCCGGGCCACTTCGTCGAGCATGTCGGGGAAATCGGGGGTGCCCCCGATGGCGTCCGAAAAGGCCTGGGTCTTCATCACGAATTCGGAGTACTCGATCTCGTTGAGCGCCCCCGCCCGGTTGGCCAGCTGCACACCCGCCTGGAACAGGCCGTAGCGCCGCCCGGCCACCGGCAACTCCCAGGTGGCGTTCTCCTCGTTGAGGCCCTCCACCGCGAACGGCTTGCTGCCCGCGCGGCGGGTCGGCGGCAGGGCCGCCAGCGCGGCATCGCCCGAAACCGGGCCGTCCAGCGCGATGGTGGCGATGGCATCCAGCAGAGCGTCCAGGCCGGGCTTCTTTTCGGGCTGCGGCAGCGGAAACTGCGCCAGCTCCAGCGCGGCAGCGTCCAGCGAGGGTTCGATGCGCTCGTCCAGCACCGAAGGGGCTGCCCCCCCCGGCTCCGGGGCCGCCTGGCGCGGCGAACTGCGGCGCGACACCCAGGCGCCATGCAGCGCAACCCCCGCCAGCACCGCCGCGCCCAGCGCGGCCAGCCCGATCTGCAGGCTGCTGAGCACCATCAGGCCGGCTCCGCCAGCGACACGGCCGCTTCCATATCGACCGCCACGATGCGCGACACGCCCTGCTCCTGCATGGTCACGCCGATGAGCTGCTCGGCCATCTCCATCGCGATCTTGTTGTGGCTGATGAACAGGAACTGGGTTTGCGTGCCCATGCCCCGCACCAGCCGGGCGTAACGCTCGGTGTTGGCATCGTCCAGCGGGGCGTCCACCTCGTCGAGCAGGCAGAAGGGAGCCGGGTTGAGCTGGAAGATGGCAAACACCAGCGCAATGGCGGTC
>VERU01000474.1 GCA_018882485.1 Rhodoferax sp.
CCGCAGGCCACCAGACCCGCCGTGACGGGCTCCAGCACCAGTCCACGTCCCAGCTCTTCGAGAGCGACCATGGCGTCGACCGGGCCCAGGCCCAGGCCGCCGTGCTCGCCGGCCACCGTCAGACCGCACAGGCCCAGCCCGGCCAGCTCGGCCCAGGTGTCGCGCGAGAAGCCGCCTTCGCGCACCGCCTGGCGACGGCGCTCGAAGGGATAGGCACGGTCGACCCAGCGGCGCACCGCCTCCCGCAACTGGTTCTGGTCGTCGGAAAAATCAAAGTTCATGGTGAGGCTCCTCGGTCTCAGCCCAGCAGGGTCTGCGCCACGATGTTGCGCTGGACTTCGTTGCTGCCGCCGTAGATGGTGGTCTTGCGCAGGTTGAAGTAGGCCGATGCCAGGGGCGCGCAATGGTCCGCGCCGCCCGGAAAGCGGGGCTGCCCGAAGGCATCCACCTGATCGACCTGCCAGCCACCCTGCATGGCCTCGCGCACCAGCGGCAAGGCCATGGGGCCGGCCGCCAGCATCATCAGCTCGGCGTAGCGCTGCTGGATTTCGCTGCCGCGGATCTTGAGCAGGCCCGCCACGTCGAGCGCATTGCGTCCGGAGGTTTCGGCCGACAGCACGCGCAGCACCATCATCTCCAGGGCCACCACATCCACCTCCAGGCGCGCGATTTCGTCGCGAAACCGGCTGTCCCGGTCCAGCCCCTCTGCCGCCGCGATGCGCTTGAGCCGGCTGAGCTCGCGCTTGGACCGGTTCACATCCGCAATGTTGGTGCGCTCGTGGGCCAGCAGGTACTTGGCGTAGTCCCAGCCCCGGTTTTCCTCGCCGATGAGGTTCTCGACCGGGACTTCGACGTCATCGAAGAAGACCTCGTTGACCTCGGCCTCGCCATCCATCAGCACGATGGGGCGTACCGTGATGCCGGGCGACTTCATGTCGATCAGCAGGAAGCTGATGCCGGTCTGCGGCTTGCCCTCGTGGCCGGTGCGCACCAGGCAGAAGATCCAGTCGCCATGCTGGCCCAGCGTGGTCCAGGTCTTCTGGCCGTTGACCCGGTAGACGGCGCCGTGCCGATCGGCCCGCGTCTTGAGCGAGGCCAGATCCGAGCCCGAACCCGGTTCGCTGTAGCCCTGGCTCCACCAGACTTCGCCGCTGGCGATGCCGGGCAAAAAGCGCTGCTGTTGCTCGGTATTGCCAAATGCCATGATCACGGGCGCCACCATCACCGCCCCGAAGGGCAGGATGCGCGGCGCGCCCGCCAGCGCGCATTCCTCGTCGAACAGGTGGCGCTGCACCGCATCCCAGCCGGGGCCGCCGAACTGGCTCGGCCAGGCCGGGCCGACCCAGCCGCGGCGACCCAGGATGCGCAACCAGCCCTGCAGGTCGTCGCGGTCGAGTTGCAGGCCGGCATGCACTTTGCGGGCGGTGTCCGGCGGCAGGTGCTCGCGCACCCAGTCGCGCACTTCGGTGCGAAAGCGCTGCTGCTCCGGGGTGAATTCCAGGTCCATGTTGCGGTCTCCCTGCAAAGGCAATGCCGCGTTTTTAGCACGATCGTTCGCGCCAGGCGGCCAGCGGCCTGCCCGACGGACCCATAATCCGGCGCTCCATGCGCAATATCGTGATCCTGATATCGGGCGGCGGCTCGAACATGGCCGCTATCCTGCGGGCGGCCCGGCGCGACGACTGGCCGGGGCGGCTGCAGGCCCGGGTTGCACGCGTGATCAGCAATCGGCCGGACGCCGGCGGACTGGCGCTGGCGCGCGATCAGGGTGTGGACACCGAGGTGCTGGACCACAGCACCTTCGGCTCGCGCGAGGCCTTCGACGCCGAGCTGGCGGCCCGCATCGAGCCGCTGGACACCGGGCAGGCGCCCGCCCTCGTGGTGCTGGCCGGGTTCATGCGGGTGCTGGGCCCCGACTTCGTGCGCCGGTTCAGCGGGCGTCTGCTCAACATCCACCCCTCCCTGCTGCCGGCTTTCGCGGGCCTGCACACCCACCAGCGGGCGATCGACGCCGGTTGCCGCTTTGCCGGCGCCACCGTGCACCACGTGACGGCCCAACTGGACGCCGGCCCCATCCTGGAGCAGGCCGTGGTGCCCATCCTGCCGCAGGACGATGCGGCCACGCTGGCGGCCCGGGTGCTCAGCCAGGAGCACCGCATCTACCCCCGCGCGATCGCCCGGTTGCTATCCGAAAAATAGCAAACTATCGAGTATCCACGCGGGCTTGAGGCTTTTTAAGTCCTTTCTTTCGGGGAGCGGGCGTGGCCCTTCCCCGGAGGTTTCAGTTCAGCTGGGTGACGAACTTGGTGTTGAGGTAGCCGTCGAAGGACTCCAGCCCGCCCTCGCTGCCGATGCCGCTGTCCTTGATGCCGCCAAACGGGGTCTCCGCCAGCGTCAGTCCGAGGTGGTTGATGGACACCATGCCAGCCTCGATGCCGCTGCTGATGGCCTGCGCGTTGCGGGTGGAGGTGGTGAAGGCGTAGGCGGCCAGCCCGAAGGGCAGGCTGTTGGCGCGGCGCAGCGCCTCGTCCAGGGACTTGAAGCGCACGATGCCGGCGACCGGACCGAAGGGCTCCTCGGTCATCAGCCGGGCATCTTCCGGCAGGTCCGCGACCACGGTGGGTTCGAAGAAGTTGCCGCTGCCCGGTATCGGCGCGCCCCCGGCCAGCACCGTGGCGCCGCGTTCGCGGGCGTCGTCGAGGAAGCCGCTGAT
>VERU01000037.1 GCA_018882485.1 Rhodoferax sp.
GTGCTATTGTGCTGGGGCATCTGGAAATTGCGGATCATGTGCACATCTCCGCTGCGAGCGTGGTGACCCGTTCGATACGCCGACCTGGGAATTACACAGGCATCTTCCCTCTGGATGACAACGCAGCCTGGGAACGCAACGCGGCGTCGCTCAAACAACTGGGCGGAATGCGTGATCGCCTGCGTGCCCTTGAGCAGTTCCATAAAAATCAGGAAAGACTTTGATGGATATTCACAAGATTCTGAAGCAGCTGCCGCACCGATATCCTTTTTTGCTCGTAGACCGGGTGACCGACCTTGAAAAGGGCGTGCGCATCCGTGCCCTGAAAAATGTCACCATGAACGAGCCGTTCTTTCAGGGACACTTCCCCTACAGGCCTGTGATGCCGGGTGTACTGATGCTGGAGGCCTTGGCGCAAGCCGCGGCATTGCTGGCCTTCGATGCCTTGGATTCGTCTCCGGACGATCAGTCGGTCTACTACTTTGCGGGTATCGACGGTGCCCGCTTCAAACGGCCTGTTGAGCCGGGTGACCAGTTGCTGCTTGAAGTGGAACTGCTGCGCATGAAGGCCGGAATTTTCAAGTTCAAGTCCCGTGCCCGAGTAGGAGACGAGACGGCCGTGGAGGCTGAACTGACCTGCGCCATGCGCAGCATTGCCTGAGGGCGAGGACCGTGGCGCAGATCCATCCAACGGCCATTGTGGATCCCGCTGCTGAACTGGACAGCCAGGTCGGTGTCGGGCCGTACTCAATCATTGGCCCTCGCGTGCGCGTGGCCAGTGGTACCCAGATCGGCGCCCATTGCGTGATTGAAGGACGCACGACGATCGGGCATGACAACCACATTTTTCAGTTCAATTCGCTGGGAGCGATTCCACAAGATAAAAAATACGCCGGTGAGGATTGCGAACTTGTCATAGGCGACCGAAACACCATCCGAGAGTTTTGCACCTTCAATATCGGCTCTCCGGGCGACGCGGGGGTTACCCGCCTGGGGAATGACAACTGGATCATGGCCTACGTGCATCTGGCGCATGACTGCCAAGTTGGTGACCACACCATCTTCGCAAACAATTCACAGTTGGCGGGCCATGTTCATGTAGGAGATTGGGCCATTCTGGGTGGGTTCACGGTGGTTCATCAATTTGTTCGAATCGGCGCCCACAGCATGACGGCGATGTGTTCCCTTTTGTTCGCCGATTTGCCGCCATTCGTGATGTGCCAGGGTCAGCCTGCGCAAGCACGGTCCATGAATTACGAAGGTTTGCGAAGGCGCGGATACTCCGCTCCCCGGTTGGCCGCCGTCAAGGCCATGCATCGCTTGCTGTACCGTGAGGGACTGACCTTGGAGGCGGCGATGCAACAGATCTTCGACTTGGGAGCCACCATTCCGGAGGCCATCGTGGACGTCGAGATGATGCTATCGTTTCTGAAGCAAACTCCTTCCCAGCGTGGTATTGCCCGCTGACAGCGCGGAGGCCGATCCGGGGATCGGCCCGGCTCGCGCCATGCGCCATTCTCCCGTCCGGGTGGCGATGGTAGCCGGGGAAGCCTCGGGCGATCTGCTCGCCGGCCTGCTGCTGGAGGGCCTGGTTCGACGCTGGCCTGACCTTCAATCAGTTGGCATAGGTGGGCCCGAGATGGTTCGGCAGGGTCTGAGCGCCTGGTGGCCCCATCACAAATTGACGGTGCACGGATACAGCTGGGATCTGGTCTGGAGGTACCCCGAGATCGTAGGCATACGGCACCGCCTCCTGGGGAGGCTGTTGCTCGATAGGCCCGACGTGTTCATCGGCATCGATGCACCCGATTTCAACTTGAGTCTGGAGGCGCGGCTGAAGGCTGCAGGGATTCCAACGGTCCAGTTCGTGTGCCCGTCGGTCTGGGCCTGGCGTGCCGAACGACTCCTGACCATGAGGCACAGTGTCGACCATGTGCTGTGTCTTTTTCCGTTCGAGCCTGCGTTGCTTGCGCAGCACGGTATCGAGGCCAGTTATGTCGGGCATCCACTGGCACAGGTCATTCCGATGATTCCAGACCGGCTGGCCGCGCGTCGGCAACTCGGGGTTGGAGCAGACGCGGTCGTCGTCGCTCTGCTTCCGGGCAGTCGGGCCTCGGAAATCAATCATCTTGCCCATCGGTTTTTTCAGGCGGCTTTCCAGGTTGCGCAACGGGAACCGTCGGTGGAGTTCGTTGTTCCAGCGGTTCCTTCGTTGTACGGAGCCATCGAGCAGGTGGCTCGGAGCTTGGACATGGCGGATCGGTTGCGCATTCTGCATGGACAGTCCCATGCCGCACTCGCGGCCTGCGATCTGTGTCTCGTGGCCAGTGGCACCGCCACGCTGGAGGCTGCGCTGTTCAAGCGCCCCATGGTGATTGCCTACCGCATGAGCCGCTGGTCCTGGAGGCTGGTTCAGGGGAAGCGGTTGCAGCCCTGGGTCGGATTGCCCAACATATTGAGTGGGGAATCTCTGGTGCCTGAATTGCTTCAGGATGAAGCCACCCCGAGTGCTTTGGCAGGTGCGGTGCTGGCTGGACTCGCGATGACCCCACAGCGAAGGTCCGTTCTGGAGCAGAGATTCACCGATCTCCATGCTGACCTTCAGCGCAACACTGCGGAGCTTGCAGCCGATGCCATTGAAAAAGTCTTGCCAACCTGAGCAGACCCAATTCGAGTGGGAGTCTGCCGGCTTGCTGGCCGGCGTTGATGAAGCAGGCCGCGGGCCGCTGGCCGGGCCCGTGGTGGCGGCGGCCATTATCCTGGATGATCGCCGCCCAGTGCCGCCTGGACTGGCCGACTCCAAAAAGCTGTCTGCAAAGCAGCGTGAGCGGCTTTATGACATCATTTGCGATCAGGCCTTGTGCTGTTCGATTGCCGAGGCTACCGTGGACGAAATTGATCGCATCAACATTTTGCAGGCGACCCTGCTTGCGATGCAGAGGGCCATCGCCGGTCTGCGCCTCAGGCCAGCGTGGGTGTTGGTGGATGGCAACCAGTTGCCTCGTCTGGACATTCGGGCTGACGCGGTGGTGGGGGGCGACGCAATCGTTCCGGCGATTTCGGCTGCTTCCATACTGGCCAAGGTGCATCGGGACCGGTGGTGTGCGGCGGTTGACCCGATCTATCCGCAATACGGTTTTGCCAGCCACAAGGGTTACGGAACGGCCGCTCATGTACGCGCCTTGCAGGCACACGGTCCCTGTCCCTTGCATCGTCGCAGTTTTCGCCCGCTTGCCGGGGCGCAGCCATGAGCAAATGGGTGCCTGAGCATATCCAGTCTGCCGAGAATGCGACCTTCAAGTGCCTGCGGCGCCTGACTCAGGATGGCACCGGGTATCGGTCTGAAGGGCGGATCTGGGTGGAGGGCGAGCACCTGTGCCGGGCTGCCGAGCTCCGTGGAAGGGCCGCCGAATTGGCCGTCGTGACGGATACGGTGTGGGATGCCGGTGTGCCGGACTTCATGGTTTCGGTCCGTCGCATGTTGGTGTTGCCGGACGCTCTCTTCAAGCGTTTGAGCCCATTGGAGTCGCCCGCCCAGTACGCCTACGTGATGCCCTTGCCACCCGATCCGCCGCTGAAGGAAGATGTGGCCACGATCATTCTGGATCGAGTCCAGGATGCAGGCAACGTGGGATCCATACTTCGCAGTGCCGCCGCCTTCGGCTTCCAGCAGGTGATCGGCCTGAAGGGGGGGGCGGGCCTTTGGTCGCAGAAGGTGTTGCGAGCTGGAATGGGGGCTCATTTCGGCTTGTCTCTGGTTGACGGAGCCTCTTTGGAAATGGTCGATCGCTTGAAGCCGCCCTTGCTGACAACCAGCTCCCATGCGGGGCGCCCGCTGCATGAACTGCAGCGCGAGCGCGGGCTGCCGGCTCCTTGCGTCTGGGCGTTCGGGCACGAAGGTCAGGGCGTGGGAAACTCGCTTGCCGCCCGCGCTGTCATGCAGGTGTGCATCGATCAGCCTGGCGGTGAGGAGTCATTGAATGTGGCGGCGGCTGCCGCGATATGCTTGTATGCGGGAGCTTCGGCCCAACTGCCATGATGGCTACCGAACAGGCCGGCCAAGGCAGCCGGACAACCGTGCCGACCGGTTCGTGTCAGGTGCTCGGAGGCTGGGCCGCTCAATGAGGCGCCCGGTATAATTTCTTTCTGTTTCGAGCTCTCGTACTGTCTCGCACCCATCGGTGTGCCCGACGTTGGCAAGCGTTCCGGAGGCTCATCTTCCGGCCCGTTCTGGCCACCATCATCAATATCCGGAGAAATCCCGTGCTTTTGTCGCTCAAGGGAACCGAGCCGCACGCCATCCTCGCCCTGGCGGATGGCACTGTCTACCATGGCCGATCCATAGGTGCCGCAGGCACTGCGGTCGGCGAAGTGGTGTTCAACACGTCAATGACCGGCTATCAGGAGATCCTGACCGACCCGAGCTACTGCCGTCAGATCGTGACCTTGACCTACCCCCATATCGGTAACTACGGGGTGAATTCACAGGACGTGGAAGCCCGTAAGGTTTATGCGGCCGGTCTGGTCATCAAGGACCTGCCCTTGGTGTCCTCGAATTTCAGATTGGGCCTGAGCTTGGGGGACTATTTGAAAAGTGAGGCGACGGTGGCCATCGCGGGTATCGACACCCGCCAGCTGACGCGACAGCTGAGAACCCAGGGTGCCCAAAACGGTTGCATTGTCGGCCTCGATCCAGGTCAGACGCCCACGATCGACCTGGTGGATCGTGCTCGTCAGATCGCCGCTTCGGCACCCAGCATGAGTGGACTCGATCTGGCTCAAGTGGTTACGGTGAACAGTCCCTACGATTGGACCCAGACCGAATGGCAGTTGTCATGCGCCGACGCAGGAGGAGCCCCTGGCTTCGGCACGGTAGCTCAGCACCGCTTTCGGGTGGTAGCCTACGACTTTGGGGTCAAGCACAACATATTGCGCATGCTGGCTCAACGCGGCTGCCAGGTCACGGTTGTGCCAGCCCGCACCGCGGCCCGCGAACTCCTGGGCATGCGGCCCGATGGTGTCTTCCTGAGCAATGGCCCCGGCGATCCCCAGCCATGTGACTATGCCATCCAGGCGGCGGCTGAACTCATGGAGTCCGGCATACCGACGTTTGGCATTTGCCTGGGCCACCAGATCATGGCCCTGGCCAGTGGTGCGCAAACGTTCAAAATGAAGTTCGGCCACCATGGCGCCAATCATCCGGTCAAGGATTTGGACAGCGGTCGGGTCAGCATCACCAGCCAGAACCACGGATTTGCCGTCGACGAGGCGTCGTTGCCGTCCACACTCCGGGCCACCCATGTCAGCCTGTTCGACGGGACGGTACAGGGCTTGGCCCGAACCGATCGGCCGGCATTCTGCTTTCAGGGGCATCCCGAGGCCTCGCCGGGACCTCATGACATCGCCTATCTGTTTGACCGGTTCACGGACATGATGGCGTCCTCCCGGGAGTCGCACCATGCCTAAGCGTTCCGACCTGAAGTCCATTCTCATCATCGGCGCCGGCCCGATCATCATCGGCCAGGCCTGCGAGTTCGATTACTCGGGCGTTCAGGCTTGCAAGGCCCTGCGTGAAGAGGGGTACCGGGTGGTGCTGATCAACAGCAACCCAGCCACCATCATGACGGATCCGGCCACGGCGGATGCCACGTACATCGAACCCATCACCTGGCCGACGGTCGAGAAGATCATCGCCCGCGAACGCCCCGATGCCATCCTGCCCACCATGGGTGGACAGACCGCCCTGAATTGCGCACTCGATCTCTGGCGGGAAGGGGTGCTGCAGCGTTATGGCGTCGAACTGATCGGTGCCACGCCGCAGGCCATTGACAAGGCCGAGGACCGGCTCAAGTTCAAGGAGGCCATGACCCGGATTGGCCTGGGTTCGGCCCGATCGGGTATTGCCCATTCGATGGACGAAGCATGGGCGGTGCAGCGCAGTGTCGGGTTCCCGACGGTGATCCGCCCCAGTTTCACTTTGGGCGGAACTGGCGGTGGCATTGCCTACAACCCCGAAGAGTTCGAGACCATCTGCAAGCGCGGTCTCGAAGCCTCGCCGACCAACGAGTTGCTGATCGAGGAATCCTTGGTGGGTTGGAAAGAGTTCGAGATGGAGGTGGTGCGCGACAAGGCCGACAACTGCATCATCGTCTGCTCGATCGAGAACCTGGATCCTATGGGTGTGCACACAGGCGACTCGATCACCGTGGCGCCTGCGCAGACGTTGACGGACAAGGAGTACCAGATTCTGCGCAATGCCTCGCTGGCTGTCCTGCGTGAAATCGGCGTTGATACCGGCGGCAGTAACGTGCAGTTTGCGATCAACCCGGCAGACGGACGCATGGTGGTGATCGAGATGAACCCCCGGGTGTCCCGTTCATCGGCCCTGGCTTCCAAGGCCACGGGTTTTCCCATCGCCAAAGTGGCTGCCAAACTGGCCGTCGGATACACCCTGGACGAATTGCGCAACGACATCACGGGGGGTGCCACACCGGCCAGTTTCGAGCCCAGCATCGATTACGTGGTCACCAAGATTCCCCGCTTTGCGTTCGAGAAATTTCCTGCGGCCGACAGCCGGCTCACGACCCAGATGAAGTCGGTGGGTGAAGTGATGGCCATGGGTCGCACCTTTCAGGAGTCGTTTCAGAAGGCCCTGCGTGGTCTGGAGGTCGGTGTTGACGGCATGAACGAGAAAACCCAGGACCGGGAAGTGCTGGAGAAAGAGCTCGGCGAGCCTGGACCCGAGCGCATCTGGTACGTGGGCGATGCTTTTGCGAAGGGGTGGACCGTGGCGCAAGTTCACGCGCTGACCCGGATCGACCCCTGGTTTCTTGCGCAAATCGAACAGATCGTACAGATCGAACTGGAACTCGAGTCCCTGACGCTGGATGCCATCGATGCAACAACGCTGCGTGCTCTCAAACAGAAGGGTTTTTCGGATCGCCGGTTGGCGCGCCAGTTGAAGACGACCGATGCCGAAATTCGCCAGCGGCGCCGGCAGTGGGGTGTGCGGCCGGTGTACAAGCGTGTCGACACGTGTGCTGCGGAGTTCGCGACCCGCACGGCGTACATGTACTCCACCTACGAAGCCGAACACAGCGAGTGCGAGGCCGAACCGTCCAGCCGTCGCAAGGTGATCGTGCTCGGCGGTGGGCCGAACCGCATCGGGCAAGGCATCGAGTTCGATTACTGCTGCGTGCACGCGGCTCTGGCGCTGCGAGAGGATGGTTACGAGACCATCATGGTCAATTGCAATCCGGAGACGGTGTCCACCGATTACGACACGTCCGATCGCTTGTATTTCGAACCGGTGACGCTGGAGGATGTCCTCGAAATCGTCGATCTCGAACAACCGCTGGGCGTGATCGTTCAGTACGGCGGACAAACGCCGCTCAAGCTTGCGCTAGACCTGGAGGCCGCGGGTGTGCCCATCATCGGAACCTCGCCCGACATGATCGACGCCGCTGAAGACCGGGAGCGTTTCCAGCAGTTGCTCCACACGCTGGGTTTGCGCCAGCCCCCCAACGCCACCGCCCGCACCGAGGCGGAGGCTTTGACCAAGGCTGCGGCATTGGGCTATCCCTTGGTGGTACGTCCCAGCTATGTGCTGGGCGGACGGGCCATGGAGATCGTCCATGAACAGCGGGATCTGGAGCGTTACATGCGCGAGGCGGTCAAGGTAAGCCACGATTCCCCTGTGCTGCTGGATCGCTTCCTCAACGATGCCATCGAATGTGATGTGGACTGCCTGAGGGATGCCGGGCTCAATGGTCAGCCCGGACGCACGCTCATCGGCGGCGTGATGGAGCACATCGAACAGGCCGGGGTGCACAGCGGCGATTCCGCCTGTTCGCTGCCGCCCTACAGCCTGGCTGCTCCGACCGTCGCCGAAATCAAGCGCCAGACCACGGCGATGGCCGAGGCATTGGGCGTGGTGGGTTTGATGAACGTGCAGTTTGCCATCCAGCACATCGACGGGCAGGACGTGATTTACGTGCTGGAAGTCAATCCCAGAGCCTCGCGCACCGTGCCTTTTGTTTCGAAGGCCACAGGCGTTCCGCTGGCCAAGGTGGCCGCCCGGTGCATGGTGGGGCAGTCACTGGCGCAGCAGGGGCTGGTGGCCGAGGTCACGCCGCCTTATTTCAGTGTCAAGGAAGCGGTCTTTCCTTTTGTCAAATTCCCGGGTGTCGACACCATTCTGGGTCCCGAAATGAAATCCACCGGCGAAGTCATGGGCGTCGGGAGCACCTTCGGCGAGGCGTTTGTCAAGTCCCAGTTGGGTGCAGGCACCCGGTTGCCCAGGCCGGTGGACGCCATGGGCAAGCTGCCGGGTCGGGTATTCATTTCGGTGAAGAACAGCGACAAGGCCCGCACCATTGCGGTGGCCCGCGACTTGGCGGCCATGGGTTTTGGTCTGGTGGCCACCCGGGGTACTGCGGCAGCCCTGTCTGCGGCGGGTGTGGTCTGTTCGGTCGTGAACAAGGTGACCGAGGGCCGGCCGCACATCGTGGACATGATCAAGAACCATGAGATCGTCCTTGTGATCAATACGGTGGAGGAGCGGCGTAACGCCATCGCGGATTCGCGCCAGATCCGCACCTCGGCCTTGCTGGCACGTGTGACCACGTTCACCACCATCGCCGGTGCGGAGGCGGCCGTGCAGGGCATGCCCTACCTGGACCGCCTCGATGTGGTGTCGCTCCAGGATCTGCACGCCCGGCTGCGCCAACCTGCCGGACACATCCCGACCACCCTATCCTGAACCGATCCGGAGCATCACGTGCCAACCCTACCCATTACCAAACGCGGGGCCGAGAAGCTCAAGGCCGAACTGCACCGGCTCAAGACGGTGGACCGGCCGGCGGTCATCAATGCCATTGCCGAAGCCCGTGCCCAGGGCGATATCAGCGAAAACGCCGAATACGAGGCTGCCAAAGACCGCCAAGGTTTCATCGAGGGTCGGATCATGGAGATCGAGGGCAAGCTGTCCGCGGCCCAGATCATTGATCCCTCGGGATTGGATGCCGGTGGGCGTGTGGTTTTCGGTGCGACCGTGCTGCTGGAGGATGAGGAAACGGGCGATACCGTAACCTACCAGATCGTCGGTGAAGACGAGGCGGACATCAAGCTCGGCTACATCAACATAGGCAGCCCGATTTCCCGGGCGCTGATCGGCAAGCAGGAAGGCGACTCGGCCGAAGTCCAGGCGCCTGGAGGCATCCGGCACTATGACATCGTGGCGGTGCGTTACGTCTGAGTTGGCTCGCGCCGCGCCCGTCTGGCCGGCTGCGCTTTGGTGGGCCAGTCTCACGGCTCTGGGCGGCTGGGTCGTGCCCTTGCTCTTTCTTCACTTGCCCAGCCCGTCGCTGGCGGGTGCTGTGGCGGCTCGCCTGTTTTCCGCGCAGACCTGGGTGTCGCTGCTGTGCGGCGCCCTGCTGCTGTAGCTATTGATGAAAAATCGAGCTGTAACCCGCGTGGACAAACAGTTGTCTGCTACCAAATGGGTAGCAATCGGAATGGTTCTGGCCGCTTTGATCGAATGGGCTGCAGCACCCCGCATTGCGGCCAGGGAGTCATTGCGTCTGTGGCATGCCTTGGCCACCCTGCTGTTCCTGCTGCAATGGCTGTGCTCGGCAGCGATCCTGCAAAGGGTGTTGCGCCAGGCCCTCGCGCCGTCTCAGGATTGAGCGCGTTTCTTCTCGCTGATTTGCCGCGGCTTGGCTCGTTTGACCTGACCTCCAGGCGTGAGTCGCTGGTTGCCCATTACCCTCAAGGTCTTGACTTCCGGTTTTTGTCCGGCCAGGCGGCTGAACTTCAGCACCTTCACGTCGCGGGGGCCGGGCTTGCGGTTTTCGTCCGGTACGCTTGGGCGTTCGGCTTTGGGCCGCCACAGCACCAACAGCTTGCCAATGTGCTGTATCGGAGCGGCATCCAGGGATTCGGCCAGCGTCTGCAGCATCGTGTCCCGGGCCTGTCGGTCATCGGACAGAACTCGAACCTTGATCAGACCGTGGGCGGCCAGGGCTTGGTCAACTTCGCGTTGCACCGCTGCGGTCAGTCCATCCGAGCCGATCATCACGACGGGGGCCAGGTGATGGGCCGCAGAGCGGTGTTCCTTGCGTTGAGCAGGGGTCAGGGCAATCGTTGGCATGGGCGTATTATCGATCACAGGAATTTCCCATGGCAGCCTCTCCCAAAAGCAGCAAGGTCAACCGCAACTGGTTGCACGACCATGTCAACGATGCTTACGTCAAGCGCGCCCAGCGCGAGGGCTATCGGGCCCGTGCGGCCTTCAAGCTGCAGGAACTGGACGACACATTCCGGCTGGTGCAACCGGAATCGCTGGTGGTGGATCTGGGCTCGACGCCGGGTGCCTGGAGCCAGTACCTGCGGCGGCGCATGGACGCAGGCCGATCGTCTCAGGATGGGGCCCCGCGCCCCCCGCTGGGCGAGGTGATCGCCTTGGACCTCCTGCCGATGGAGCCGATTCCCGGGGTGCGTTTTCTGCAGGGCGATTTCCGTGAGCCGGACGCGTTGCGTCAACTGGAGGGGCTGCTGGCTGGGCGTCGGGCCGATCTGGTGGTGTCGGACATGGCGCCCAATCTGTCGGGGATCGCTTCGGCCGACGCCGCCCGGATGCAAGATCTGGTCGAGCTTGCCGTCGATTTCGCGGCCTCCCACCTGCATTCCAGAGGGGCACTGGTGGCCAAGGTTTTTCATGGCGCGGGCTACGACCCGGTCGTGCGACGATTCCGTGAAGTCTTCGAACAGGTCAAGCCCTTCAAACCGAAAGCGTCGCGCGACCGTTCGGCCGAGACTTACCTGGTCGGGCTGCGCGTGAAGGTCTGAGCTCGAACCCCTTGAGCAACCGGGGTTCAAGTCGGTTGAGGGCCTCTCGATGGACTTGAAACCACTAGAATGATCCGCATGTGGATGCAGTCGCTGCAAGAGTCCGCAGTCTGGAGCGTAGCTTGAACAATCAATGGTTTTCCAAAATCGCCGTTTGGCTGGTGATCGCCCTGGTGCTGTTCACTGTGTTCAAGCAGTTCGACACCCGTGGCACGGCTGGCGCTGGCTACCTCGGTTATTCGGATTTCCTGGAGGAAGTCCGTGGCAAGCGGATCAAGAGCGCGGTCATCCAGGAAGGGCAGGGCGGAACCGAAATTTTGGCCGTTACCACCGACGAGCGCAAAGTGCGCACCACCGCCACTTACCTTGACCGTGGCCTGGTGGGTGACCTGATTGCCAATGGCGTCAAGTTCGATGTGAAGCCCCGTGAGGAGAGCTCGCTGCTCATGACGCTGCTCGTGAGTTGGGGGCCCATGCTGCTGCTGATCGGCGTGTGGGTCTATTTCATGCGACAGATGCAGGGCGGTGGCAAGGGCGGCGCCTTCAGTTTTGGCAAGAGCAAGGCCCGCATGCTCGACGAAAGCACCAACCCGGTGACGTTTGCCGATGTGGCGGGTTGCGACGAGGCCAAGGAAGAGGTCAAGGAAGTGGTCGATTTCCTGAAGGATCCTCAGAAATTCCAGAAGCTTGGCGGGCGCATTCCCCGTGGCTTGCTGCTCGTCGGGCCGCCTGGCACTGGCAAAACCCTGCTGGCCAAAAGCATTGCGGGCGAAGCCAAAGTGCCCTTTTTCTCGATTTCCGGTTCGGACTTTGTCGAGATGTTCGTGGGCGTGGGAGCGGCTCGTGTTCGAGACATGTTCGACAACGCCAAGAAAAATGCGCCTTGC
Organism: Rhodoferax sp.; assembly: GCA_018882485.1. GTDB lineage: Bacteria > Pseudomonadota > Gammaproteobacteria > Burkholderiales > Burkholderiaceae_C > Rhodoferax. The sequence goes on from VERU01000037.1 coordinate 11,736, forward strand.
ATCATTTTCATTGACGAAATCGACGCGGTAGGCCGTCAGCGCGGGGCGGGTCTGGGCGGAGGCAACGACGAGCGCGAGCAGACCCTGAACCAGATGCTCGTCGAGATGGACGGTTTTGAAACCAACGCGGGCGTGATCGTGGTTGCGGCCACGAATCGCCCCGATATTCTGGATGCGGCATTGTTGCGCCCAGGGCGTTTTG
>VERU01000475.1 GCA_018882485.1 Rhodoferax sp.
GCCCATGGCACCATCCAGGAAACCCAGTCGCAGCAGGTAGCTGCGCAGGAATGCTACCACCGCCGACAGCGCGGCCCGAGTCATCCCGGCCGTCTGGCCCCGCTCGAAACGCTGCTGCGCCCAAGCCTGGCTGTAACTCTCGAGTTTGCGCCAATAATGTGCCGGCGTCGGGTAGCTGTAATGCAGCAGCGCCTGGTCGAGTCGCCGCACCACCAGATGGGGGGCCAGCAGGCGCTCGTGCACCCGGTCATCGCTGAAACGGGCCTGCCCCCGAGGAAACAGGCGGGCCACCCGATCGGGTGTCCAACCGCAGTGGCGTATCCACTGCCCGCAAAACTGCGTCAGACGGGGCAGTTCCCACAGGCCGGGCCGGTTGTCGCGGACCACCTGCCCGATCTGCCGCGCCAACGCCGGCGGGACCCGTTCGTCGGCGTCCAGCGACAGCACCCAGTCACCCTGCGCCAGTTCCAGGACCCGGTTCTTCTGGGCACCGAAGCCCGGCCAATCGCCGGTGCTGCGGACCATGGCGCCGTGCGCTCGGGCGATGGCCACCGTGTCGTCCTGGCTGCCCGAATCGAGCACGATGCGCTCGTCGGCAAAGGCCACCGAATCAAGGCAATCGCCGATGTTGGCAGCCTCGTTCAGGGTGATGATGATGACGCTCAGGCGGGCCAAAAGATGTCCGGGTTGGGTCGGGCGGGCACCGGATGGGTCCCCACGGGCTGAGCATACCGCACGCCGGCTGCCCCGGACGGGGGTTCGAGCGGGTCGATCTGTCGGTCGATCGCGGGATGGCTGCGCCGATAATCCGGCGGTGATGCGCGCCCTGCCCCTGACCCATGCCGCCTGCCGGCGCACCGTACTGGCCCATGACTGAAGCCGAGGTGCCCGCTGGCGGGCCCACTGCGCCGCCCGCACCCGTCGGGCCCCGACTGGTCCGCATCTACCGCCATTTCCGAAGCCCGGGCTGGGCCTGGGTCGTCGCGGTGATCGCGACCCTGGTGGTGTCGCTGACCGAGCCCCTGATTCCGGCCTTGTTGCAGCCCCTGCTGGACCGCGGCTTTCGGCAGCGCGATCTGCCCTTGTGGACCGTGCCGGTGGCACTGGTCCTGTTGTTCGGGGTGCGGGGCATGGCCACCTTCATGGCTCAGGTGGCGCTGGCCAAGGTCACCCACGAGAGCCTGCTGCGGCTGCGCCAGGCCCTTTTCGGCAAGCTGCTGAGCGGGCGCCTGGCCCTGTTCCAGGAGCAGTCCGCGAGCAGCCTGGCCAACACCGTGGTGTACGAGGTGCAAAACGGCGCGCTGCTGCTGGTGGGAGCCCTGCTGACGCTGGCCCGGGACAGCCTCACGCTGCTGGCGTTGCTGGGCTATCTGCTGTTCTTGAACTGGAAGCTCACGCTCATCGTCGGCTGCCTGTTTCCGGCGGTGGCGCTGGTGATGCGCGGGCTGTCACGCCGGCTCTACGGGCTAACGCGCAGCAGCCAGCAGGCCACCGACGACCTGGCCTATGTGGTGGAGGAAAACGTGCTGGCCCACCGGGACATCCGGCTGCAGGGAGCCCAGGCCGATCAGGCCCGCCGTTTCACCCACCTGGGCGAGCGCCTGCGACGGCTCAGCATCAAATCCACCAGCGCGGCGTCGGCCATGACGCCCCTGACCCAGCTGCTCACCGCCGTAGCCCTTGCGGCTGTGATCAGCATCGCGCTGCTGCAAGGCGACGGCGGCGCGCAGGCGGCGTCGGTGGGCAGCTTCGTCGCGTTTGTCACCGCCATGCTGATGCTGGTGGCACCCATCAAGCACCTTTCGGAGCTGTCCGGCCCGATCACCCGCGGCATGGCGGCCATCGAACGCGGTCTGGATCTGCTCGATCAGGTGCCGGAAGAGCTGGGTGGGACGTACCGCTGTGCGCGGGCCCGGGGGTTCATCCGGTTCGATCAGGTGACGGTGCGCTTCTCCGACGAGGTACGACCCGCGCTGAACGGGGTCTGCCTGGACATTGCGGCGGGCGAAACGGTGGCGCTGGTCGGCAGCTCGGGGGCCGGCAAGACCACCCTGGTCAACCTGCTGCCGCGTTTTGTCGAAGCCCGCAGCGGCCGCGTTTGCCTGGACGGCCACCCCCTGGCGGACTGGCACCTGAACGACCTGCGAGCCCAGCTGGCCTACGTGAGCCAGCATGTCGTCCTGCTCAGCGGCAGCGTGGCCGACAACGTGGCGCTGGGCCAGCCGTGTGACCGCGAGCGGGTGCTGCGCTGCCTGGAGGCGGCCAACCTGCAGCAGTGGATGGCCGAACTGCCCCAGGGCATGGACACCCCGGTGGGGCACAACGCCATGCAGCTGTCGGGCGGTCAGCGCCAGCGACTGGCCATCGCACGAGCCCTGTACAAGGACGCGCCGGTGCTCATCCTGGACGAAGCGACATCGGCACTCGATGGCGACTCGGAACGGGCCGTGCAGGAGGCGCTGGAGCGGCTCATGCGGGGACGCACCACGCTGGTGGTGGCCCATCGGCTGTCGACGGTGCAACATGCCGACCGCATCGTGGTGCTGGAAGCGGGGCGGATTGTGGAAATCGGCGACCATGGCAGTCTGCTGGCCCGGCCCGAAGGCCACTACGCGCGGCTCTACCGCAGCGGGTTGCGCGAGGGATCAGCGCCTTCGGAGGCGCCGGTGGCGTAGCGCAGCCACAGCGTCTCCTGCCGCCGGGCCAG
>VERU01000038.1 GCA_018882485.1 Rhodoferax sp.
CATCAGGATGGTGTGATCCCGGTCCGGGCTGGTGGACACCATGTGAATGGGTACACCGGTGACCTGCTCGATGCGCTGCAGGTAGAGCCGCGCCTGAACGGGCAACCGATCGAACTCGGTGACACCGGCGGTACTGATGCTCCAACCCTCCATCGTCTCATAGATCGGCTCGCAGCGGGCAATATCGTCGGCACCCATGGGCAGGATATCGGTGGTTTCGCCGTCCAGCCGGTACCCGGTGCACAGCTGCAGCTCAGGCAGGCCGTCGAGCACATCGAGCTTGGTGATGCACAACCCACTCAGGCCGTTGACCTGCGCCGAGCGTTTGAGCAGGGCCGCATCGAACCAGCCACAGCGACGGCTGCGCCCCGTGGTCACGCCTTTCTCCGCACCGACCGTGCTCATGTGGTAGCCGGGGGTGCCCGGTGTCTCCCAGGCCAGTTCGGTGGGAAAGGGGCCGCCGCCCACACGGGTGCAATAGGCCTTGGTGATGCCCAGTACGTAGTGCAGCAGCCCGGGTCCGACACCGGCACCGGCCGCGGCATTACCCGCCACACAATTGCTGGAAGTGACATAGGGATAGGTGCCATGGTCGACGTCGAGAAGGGTGCCCTGGGCTCCCTCGAACAGCAGATTGGCCCCCCGGGCGTGGGCTTCGTTGAGCTCACGAGAGACATCGGCCATCATGGGCCGCAATTGCTCGGCATGGCGCATCGCCTGCTCGTACACCGCTTCAAATCGGACCTTTCCGTCCTCGACAAAGGGCGCGAGGGCCTGACCGAAATCAAATTCGGACGAGCCCAGGTAACTGCTCAACACATGGTTGTGCAGATCCAGCAACTCGCGCAAACGCTGGGCAAAACGGTCCGGATGCCTCAGATCCTGGACCCGCAACGCCCGCCGGGCAATCTTGTCCTCATAAGCTGGACCGATGCCCCGACCCGTGGTGCCGATACGGGCGTTGCCCCCCTTCTCCCGCGCCGCCTCCCGCGCCATGTCCAGCGCAACATGGAAAGGCAGGATCAGCGGGCACGCCTCGCTGACCCTCAAGCGCGATCGAACCTCCACACCGGCCCGCTCGAGGCCCTCGATCTCTTCGAACAACTTGGCCGCTGAGAGCACCACGCCATTGCCGATGTAGCAGCGGACCCCCGCACGCATGATCCCGCTGGGGATGAGGTGCAAGGCCGTCTTGACCCCGTTGATCACCAGGGTGTGCCCTGCGTTGTGTCCTCCCTGGAAGCGCACCACACCCTGTGCACTTTCGGTGAGCCAGTCAACCAGCTTGCCCTTGCCCTCGTCGCCCCACTGGGTACCGACCACGACCACATTCCGACCCTTGGTTGTTGTCATGCCTCACACGCCTTCCCTGCATCGACCGCCTGCACCACCCAGCGGCCCGCGATCTCGGTGAGTTCTCGGTCGCACTGGAATTCATCCACCTCGCTCTCATGCCCCGGCAAGACGCAGACCACCGTCTCGCCCTGGCTGCGCAACGACGCAATCACCTCGCGGAGCACGGGATCGTCACCCCAGGGAGCCCGCACAGCAAGGCGTGGCGCGCCCGGCTGCAGCACACCGACCAGGGTTTTCAGATCCAGGCTGAATCCAGCGGCAGGCCGATTGCGTCCGAAAACAGCACCGACATGGTCGTAGCGCCCGCCCCGGACCACGGCATCGGCCGCACCCTGCGCATAGGCCGCAAAGGTGGCGCCGCTGTAGTACGCGTATCCCCGCAGATCTGCGAGGTCAAACCCCACGCGAACCTGCGGCAAACGAGCGTACAACCACCGCAGGTTGCCGAGCGCCGCCGCCACCTCGGGCTGTTGCGGCAGCGCCTGCTCCGCCTCGCGCAGAACCCGCTGATCGCCGTACAAGTGAATGAGAGCCAGAATACCGTTGCGCTGCGCCGCCGGCCACGTACGGGTCAATTCCCTCAAGGCGCCATCGTCCTTGGACACCAGGGCAGCATGGACCAGCCCCAGATGATCGGGCGATTGCGCCTGCTCCGGAATGAGTGCGCGCACGATGCGCGCATCCGCCAGGTCGAGCTGCACATCGGTCAATCCGGCAGCCTGCAACCCATCGAGTGCCAGCAGCAGGACCTCGAGATCGGCCTCCGGGCCGGAATGACCGTAGATCTCGGCTCCGAACTGCAAAGGTTCGCGCGTAGCACGGGGACTTCCCGGGCGGGTGTGGAGCACGGGACCACAGTAGCACAAGCGCGTGACCCCCTTGCGGTTGAGCAGGTGCGCATCGATCCGCGCCACCTGGGGTGTGCTGTCGGCCCGCAATCCCATCATCCGGCCGGACAACTGGTCCACCAGCTTGAAAGTCTGCAGATCCAGTGCCTGACCGGCTCCAGTCAGGAGCGACTCGAGATGTTCAAGCAGCGGCGGCATGACCAGCTCGTAACCGTAACAACGGGCTTTGTCGAGCAGCTTGCGCCGCAATTCTTCGATGTGCCGCGCCTCGGAAGGCAGTACATCGGCAAGGTGATCCGGCAGGACCCAGGCAGACATGGAATTCGGGGGGCGTTTAATTGCGGGATTTTACCGGCCGGCATCGCGATCCGACGCGGGGTCTCAAGCGTCGTCACCGAACGCCGCAGACGGCTTCGGCAAGCCATCAGAGCCGGAAAATAGGGACGGGACCGATCAGTTGAGCCAGAGGATCAGCACGCAGCCGGCAAGCACGCTGCACAGCCCGAAAAATCGCAGTTGTCCTTCCTGCAGGCGCACCATCTGGATGAATACCCTGCGCCAGGCTGCAGGCCATAGCAGGGGCATCAAACCTTCCACCACCAGCACCAGACCGATGGCCAGCCAGAGGGTATCCGCGTCCAAGGCTTACTTCTTGGCGGGTACCGGCGCGGTTGAGCTCCCGCGAAACACCTTGAAGAACTCGGTGTTGGCTGGATCCACCACCATCACATCGCCTTTCTTCCCCAGGCTGGCCCGGTAGGCATCGAGACTGCGATAGAACTGTGCGAACTGCGGATCCCGGCCAAAGGCCTCGGCGTAGATGCGCGATGCTTCTGCATCCCCTTCGCCTTTGATTTTCTGGGCATCCCGGTACGCATTGGCAATGGTCACTTCGCGCTGCCGGTCGGCATCGGCGCGGATCTTCTCGCCCTCGGCACCGCCCGTGGATCGAAGTTCATTGGCAACCCGCTTGCGCTCGGCCTCCATGCGACGGTACACCGATTCGGTGATGGCCTCCACATAATCGACCCGGGTCAGGCGAACATCCACCACATCGACACCCCAAGGCTTGGCACCCCGGACCTGCTCGAGGACTTCCCGCTTGACATCGTCCATCAAGGCCTCCCGCTTGAGCGACAGAAGCTCCTTGACCGTACGCTTGTTGATCTCTTCCTGGAACGCATTGCGCACCACGCGATTGAGTTGACTGGCGCCGGCGGCTTCATTGGTGCCCACGTTCCGGATGTACTCGGACGGATCGGAAATCCTCCACCGGACATACCAGTCGATCACGACCCGTTGTTTCTCGGCCGTGAGCATCGGTTCGGTGTCGGTACTGTCCAGCGTCAGCAAACGCTTGTCGATGTAGGAAACGTTTTGAAAGGGCGGGGGAAGCTTGAAATTCAACCCCGGTTCGGTGATGACTTCCTTGATCTGCCCCAGGGCATAGACCACGCCAAACTGCCGTTGGTCCACCACGAACAACATGGAGCTGGCCAGGCCCAGCAAGACCAGCAACGATGAGAATGCAAATCCGAGACGATTCATCAGATGCTCCTATCGGGTATCGCGTTCGCGCGTGCGGGAGCTGTCCCGGTTGCGAGAATCTGCTGCCGGCGCAGCGGCGTTGGCCGGCGCCGGCGCTGTTTGCTGCGCAGCAGCCAGTGCCTCGGAAGACGGAGCCACCTGCTGGGCGGTCATTTGCATGATCTTGTCGAGCGGCAGGTACAACAAGCTGGAGCCCTGACGGGAGTCCACCATCACCTTGGTGGCGTTGGCATAGACCTGCTGCATGGCATCCAGATACATGCGGTCACGGGTGACCTGGGGGGCCTTCTGGTACTCCGCCAGAACCGAGCGGAAGCGCTGGGCATCGCCCTGCGCCTGCGACACAACGCGGGCCTTGTAAGCGCTGGCCTCCTCCTTCAGACGGGAGGCCGACCCCACCGCGCGGGGGATCACATCGTTGGCATAGGCCTGGGCCTCATTCTTCGCCCTCTCCCGCTCCTGACCGGCCTTGAGGACGTCATCAAAAGCAGCCTGAACCTGCTCGGGAGGTCGTACACCACCCTGCTGCAGGTTGATGCCCACCACCTCGATGCCGACCTTGTAACGGTCCAGAATCTTCTGCATCAAGGTCCGAACCCGGGGACCAATCTGGTCGCGCTCTTCCGACAGCGCACTGTCCATGCGCATCTTGCCCACCACCTCCCGCACGGCGGTCTCGGCAGCCTGCACCACCGCTTCTCCGGGATTTTTGCTCTCGAACAGATAGGCCCGCGCATCGTTCAGCCGGTACTGGACCGCGAACTTGATCTCGACGATGTTTTCGTCCTCGGTCAACATGGCCGATTCGCGCAGTCCGGTCGCCTTAATCACGGCATCACGACCGACATCGACCGAGCGGATCTGGGTGACAAAAATGGACTCATGACGCTGGATCGGATAGGGCAGGCGCCAGTTGAACCCAGCACCAACCGTGGATTTATAACGGCCAAACTGGGTGATGACCGCTTGCTGCCCTTCCTGGACAATGAAGAAGCCCGTTCCCAGCCAGATCAGAAGCGCAACAGCAGCCACCAATCCGACGCCCATCCGTGCACTCTTCATATCGGGCTGAAAACCACCGCCACCGTTTCCCCCTCCTCCGCCACCGCGCCCCTTGGGTCCGCCGAACAGACCGCCCAGCTTGCGATTGAAGTCGCGCCACAGTTCATCGAGATCCGGCGGTCCTGCCTGCGGCCGCTGCGAACTGGGTTGACCCGGGTCACGCGGTGGAGTGTCGCCCGAACCACGCGAACTTCCTTCGGCACCTGTATCCGCAGGCTTGTCCTCTCCCCGACCCCAACGGGGATCGTTCAGGTTGAACATGCCACGCAACCGGGCTCCCGTGACCGGCCAGCTCCAGACCCGCGATTCAGCTTTCATTGCTCATGGTCCTTGTTGTTTCAGGGTCGCCTTGTTGTTTCAGGTTCGGATTGTGCACAAAGGTTCGTCGTCCCCATGCGCGGGGAGGGTATGGGCCACGGACGGGACCTGTCGCGCATCGAGGGCAGCGGCAGCCAGCGCACGTCGCAAATCGGGTAACCCCTCGCCACTTCGCGCGCTGATGAAAACCCGGGGGCAAGACTGTCCATCGACTTCAATGAAATCGCTGGAAACCGCCGGCTTGTGTGCCGAATCGAGCGCATCCACCTTGTTGAACACCACCAGTTGCCGAATGCGGTCGGCTCCGATTTCCGCCAGGACACGCTGTACCTCGCTCATTTGTTCCATGAAGTTGGAACTAGCCGCATCGACGACGTGCAGCAACAAATCAGCGTCCATGGCTTCCTGAAGCGTGGCCTGGAAGGCATCGATGAGTCCGTGAGGCAAGTCCCTGATGAAGCCGACCGTGTCCGACAGAGAAACCGCCAGGTCAGCTTCGCCGAGGTACAACTGACGAGTGGTGGTGTCCAGGGTGGCGAACAGCTGATCAGCGGCATAGGCCCGGGCCTTCACCAGCGCGTTGAACAGCGTGGACTTGCCCGCGTTGGTGTAGCCGACCAGGGAGACCTTGAAAACCTCCTGCCTCACCCGTTGCCGACGCTGCGTCTGGCGCTGACGTTTGACCTTTTGGAGTCGGTCCTTGATGCGCCGGATACTCTCACCGATCATGCGTCGATCCAGTTCAATCTGGGTTTCCCCAGGCCCACCCCGAAGACCGATGCCGCCACTCTGGCGTTCCAGATGAGACCAGCGACGCACCAGGCGCGTGCTGAGGTACTGCTGCCGGGCAAGCTCCACCTGCAGTTTTCCTTCGTGGCTTCGGGCTCGCTGGCCGAAAATTTCCAGGATCAGCAGGGTCCGGTCGTTGACCGGCCTTTGGAGATGCCGCTCCAGATTGCGCTGCTGCCCCGGGCTCAGGCTCTGGTCGAACAGGATCTCCTCGGCTCCAAGCTCTTCAGCCATACGGGCAATCTCGTCGGCCTTCCCACTGCCGACAAACAGTGCAGCATCCGGTGCCTTGCGCTTGCAGACTAGGCGCCCTACCGGCTCAAGACCCGCAGACTGGGCCAGCAAACCCAACTCGTGGAGCTGATCGTCAAAGGCCAGCTGTCCAAGATCGACCCCTATCAGCAGGGTCGATACCGCTGACGGCTTAGGCTGCTGCAGCGTCGGCCTCGTGGTTGGCGAGATTCACCGCACGCCCCGGAACGATGGTCGAAATAGCGTGCTTGTACACCATCTGGGTCACAGTGTTGCGCAACAAGACAACGTACTGGTCAAACGACTCGATCTGGCCTTGCAATTTGATGCCGTTGACGAGGTAGATGGAGACAGGAATGTGTTCCCGGCGCAGTGCGTTGAGGAACGGGTCTTGCAAGAGCTGTCCTTTGTTGTTCACGATATGCTCCGTGTTCAGGAAGTGGATAAGCCATCACGATAACACAGCGGCAACAGGGCATCCCGAAAAACCGGCAAGACCCTGCGCAGTCCGATGGCAAGACTTTGCCCGGTCGGTCACGCCGATGGAGCCGTCCTGTCGGGGAATGGATTGGAGCCCGACTTCATCTCAATCCGCAATGGAGTGCCCACCAGATCGAAGGCCTTGCGGAATCGGGCTTCCAGGTACCGCTTGTAGCTCTCGGAAACATGGTCCAGAGCGTTACCGTGGATCACGATAACCGGGGGGTTCATCCCACCCTGATGGGCATAGCGCAGCTTGGGCCTGTGGGTTCCCGAACGCTTGGGCGCCTGGAACTGCACGGCTTCGATCAGCAGGCGCGTCAGCAAGGGCGTGGGCAACTTGCAGGTGGCAGCCCGGTAGGCCTTTGCAATGGACACCCACAACGGCGCCAAACCCTGTCGCTTGCGGGCGGAAACAAAGTGCATGTTGGCAAAACGCAGAAAAGGCAAACGGGTTTCTATCGAACGCCGGACCTGCTCACGCTGGTAATCATCGACCGCATCCCACTTGTTCACCGCCACGACAACCGCTCGCCCATTCTCCAGGATGAACCCCGCGATGTGTGCGTCCTGATCGGTCACGCCCTGCGTGGCATCGACCAGCAGCAATGCAACATGGGCCGACTCAATGGCCTGCAACGTTTTGATCACGGAAAATTTTTCGATCGCCTCGAACACCCGACCCTTGCGGCGCAGGCCTGCCGTATCCACCAGTTCGTACAACTGGCCGTCGCGTTCGAATGGCACTACGATGGCGTCCCGGGTGGTGCCCGGCTGGTCAAATGCCACCATTCGCTCCTCACCCAACCAGGTGTTGATGAGCGTGGATTTGCCCACATTGGGTCTACCGGCAACGGCCAATCGGATCGCTCCCGAGACCTCGTGTTCTTCTTCCTCGTCATCCTGGAGTTCAGGCAGTCGCGACAGTGCCAGATCCAGCAGACTGCGAACGCCCTGTCCATGGGCTGCCGATACAGGGTGCACATCTCCGAGGCCAAGCTCGTAGAACTCGCCGAGACGGCTGGTGTCGCTCATACCCTCAGCTTTGTTCGCAACAAGTAGACAAGGCTTGCCCAGACGCCTGAGGTAGCCCGCAATATCGTGGTCTTGCGCAGACAGGCCTTCGCGCGCATCCACCACCAACATGACGACATCGGCCTCGGCCACAGCCTGTCGGGTCTGACGGGCCATTTCCTGGAATATCCCGCTGTCCGCCTGGGGTTCAAAACCTCCGGTGTCGATGACAATGAAACCACGACGTCCATGCCGACCCGTACCGTAATGACGATCTCGGGTCAAACCCGCAAAGTCCGCCACCAGGGCATCACGGGATTGAGTCAGCCGATTGAAGAGAGTGGATTTGCCGACGTTGGAGCGGCCAACCAGAGCCAGAACAGGCTTCATGGAGAACCGTGTCAGTCCGGCCGGAACCCGAACAAGCCACCCTTGCGGGTCGCCACGACCAGCGTATCTCCCACACGGACTGGAGGCCCGACCACCGGGGAGCCGTCCGTCGCCATACGTGCCAGCAGGCTGCCGTCCTCCCTGGAGAGCCAGTGCACGTAACCGAACCGGTCCCCCACTGCAATCGAACGCCCCACCACCAGCGGTGCCGTGAGACCCCGTTGACGCAATCGGTCGGACGACCACAAGGGCACTCCATCGGTCCGACGCCACGCAACGAGACGACCGTCTCCCTCTGAGCCCACCACAATCTGCTCATTGCCATGGAGGCCCACCGTGCCACTGGCAGATCGGCTCCAGATCAATTCGCCGCGCACTGCGTCCACGCAGCCCACGGCCGACTGAAAGGCACGAACGCACACGGTGTCACCCTGTCGCGCCACGCCGGCCAGGATATCAACCAGACGTTCTACATCGTTGCTGCCGCGTGGCGACGCCAGTGCCACCTCCCAGCGTATGGTACCGTTGCCTGGATTCAAACCGGTCAGCCGACCACCCAGGCCGACCACCAGGGTATCCCGTACCGCCATCAACAAGCCGGCCTGCCGCAAAACCAGAGGCTCACCCTGGCGCGACTGACTCCACAACCGTCGGCCCGTCGCCATATCCCAGGCCGATACCGTGCGATCGGCGGTCATCAAAAAAACGCGCCCCCCGGCAATCAGCGGTGGCGTGGATCCGGAAGCACCAACCGGCTGGCGCCAACGCTGCTGCCCCGCTTCGAGCGCCACCAATTCGTTTCCACGGGTCAACGCAACGGTCCAGCGTGCATCGCCACCCATGCCCGCGCCGATACCCTGCCCAAGTTCGGCTTGCCACCGCCGCTCACCACGCCCTGCATCGAACGCCGTCACCCTGCCCTTGGAATCCCCAACCACGACCTGATCCTCCGCAGCGCGCATGTCAAGGGGGAATTCAATTGGACCGGTCTGTGCAACCCAAGCGAGTCGAACCCCGATCAAGGCCGGATTAGGCCCCAATTCCGCAGGTTTGAGCGTTTCAGGCGTGCTGGAGCAAGCGCCCAGCAGCCAGGTCAGCAGACCAACAGCAGCAAGCCCCAGGACTCTCCGTGCAGTCGCATGAGCGGGTCGCCAACTCAACGCGCGAATCACGGCGCTCCTTTGATGTCAGCGCCCGACGGCTTGGCTTGCGCACCATGGGCATTGAGTTTGACCTCAACCAGCCGTCGGTAGTCGGAACGCGCATCCAGAGCCTGGTAGGCCTTGTCCCACGCGGCCACAGCCTGCGACGGACGAGCCTGCAAAGCGAGAACATCTCCCTTGCGGTCTGCGGCCAAAGCGGCAAAAGATGCCGGAAACGGGCCATCCAGGAGCTTCAACGCATCGTCGTAGGACTTTGTGTGAGCGAGGATCGAAGCCAATCGCAGCCGGGCAATCGCCTGAATCCCTGGGTCTGATGCTTTTTCGACCACCCAGGTCAAGGCCGCTTTGGACGCGTCTACCCGCCCCGCTTCGAAGTGATGGCGCGCGACCAGCAGGCCCGCTTGTCCGGCATAGCTCGTGCGACCGTACCGTTCCTGCATGTCGGCGAAGGCTCTGTCGACGCGGGCAACGTCTGAGGCCCTGAGCACCCGGTCCAGTTCGTCGTACAGCGCAGCCGCCTGCACGGATTGATTGCGTTGCCAAACCTGGTAACCATTCCATCCCGCATAACCGCCCAGAATCACGATCAGGGCCCAGGTGATCGCGGCCCCGTACTGTTTCCAGAAGTGCTTGAGTTGATCAAGCTGTTCCTGCTCTTCGAGATCAAGATGATTTGCCATGGATGACTGGAATTTAACGACGCGATTGTAGAGTTGGAGCCCACAGTTCCGGCTCGTTGATCGGATGCCTCACCTGGGATCCCGCACCGTCGCGCAGGGATTTGACCGTGACTTCTCCGTTGGCCATTTCCTCAGCGCCAAAAATGAGGGCATATGCCGCACCACTGGAATCGGCTCGCTTGAGCTGGGACTTCATACTGGCCATTGTGCTGGCGGTCGTGCTGTGCATCTGGACCTGTGCGCCCGAGGCCCTGACCCGCTGCAGACAATGCAGAACCCGAGGCAAAAACACCGCATCGGTCACCACCACATAAGCATCCAGCTGGGGCTCGGAGGACATATGCCCCTGCGTCGACAGCAGCTCAAGCACACGGTCTACCCCGAGTGCCCAGCCCACGGCCGGAGCAGGTTTGCCACCCAGCTGCTCCATGAGATAGTCGTAGCGGCCTCCCGCACAGACAGTCCCTTGCGCACCCAGTCGATCGGTCACAAACTCGAATACGGTGAGGTTGTAGTAATCCATGCCCCGCACCAGTCTCGGATTCACCGTGTACGGAACCTGATTGGCTTCGAGGATCGCCCGAAGGGACTCAAAGTGCCTCATCGATTCGGGACCCAGGAAATCCAGCAAGCGGGGCGCAGCGGCGACCATTTCCTGAAGCGCCGGATTCTTGGTATCAAGGATCCGAAGGGGGTTGCTGTACAGCCGGCGTCGGGCATCTTCATCGAGCTGTGCGCTGTGGCGCTCCAGGTGGGCAATCAAGGCCTTGCGGTGCTCCAACCGCTCGCCCGGCTGACCCAGGCTGTTGATCTCCAGCCTGACATCTTGAAGGCCGATATCGACCCACAATGCCGATGCCAGCAGAATCAGTTCGGCGTCAACTTCTGGCCCTCCAAATCCAAGGGCCTCAGCCCCGACCTGATCGAACTGCCGGTAACGCCCACGCTGAGGGCGCTCATGCCGGAACATGGGTCCGATGTAGTACAGGCGTTTTCCACCGTCGTACAGCAAGGAGTGTTCGATCGCAGCCCGCACCACACCCGCAGTGTTTTCGGGCCGCAAGGTCAGCGAATCACCGTTGAGCCGATCGTCAAAGGTGTACATCTCCTTTTCGACAATATCGGTCACTTCACCCAGTCCACGAACGAACAGGGGCGTGCGCTCGACGATGGGTGTGCGGATGTTGCGGTAGGCGTAGCGCCCCATCAGGTTGCGCACCTTGTCCTCGAGCCATTCCCAGCGCGCGGAATCAGGCGGCAGCACATCGTTCATGCCCTTGACACCGACCAGGCGCTGGACCTTGGCGATTCGTGCGGGGGTGGCTGCGGATTCGTTTTGTTGTTCTGTCATGCGTGATCTGCGCCCTGGCCAGCGCCAAAGCGGTTCTGAATGTACTGGTCGACGATGCGCTGAAATTCCACGGCGATGCCCTCGCCGCGCAGCGTCATGCGCTTTTCGCCATCGATGAACACGGGGGCGGCAGGAGCTTCGCCAGTGCCCGGCAAACTGATGCCGATGTCGGCATGCTTGCTTTCGCCGGGGCCGTTGACGATGCAGCCCATCACCGCCACCTTGAGGGATTCGACACCCGGGTAGCGGGCGCGCCACAGCGGCATCTGCGCGCGCAGATAGTCGTCAATCTGCTTGGCAAGCTCCTGGAAGGTGCTGCTGGTGGTGCGTCCACAGCCCGGACAAGCGGTGACACTGGGCACAAACACCCGCAGGCCCAGGGCCTGCAGGATTTCGGTGGCGATCACCACCTCCTGGGTCCGTGCCTCACCGGGCTGCGGTGTGAGCGACACGCGGATGGTGTCGCCAATGCCCTGCTGCAAAAGAATGGCCAGCGCGGTGGTCGAAGCCACGGTGCCTTTGGTGCCCATGCCGGCTTCGGTCAGGCCCAGATGCAGCGGGTAGTCACAGCGGCGCGCCAGCTCGCGGTAGACCGCAATGAGGTCCTGCACACCCGAGACCTTGCACGACAGCAGAATCTGCGCACCATCCATGCCCATCTC
>VERU01000039.1 GCA_018882485.1 Rhodoferax sp.
AGATGGTGTATAAGAGACAGCAGCAACAGCGGGTCGCAGTGGCCCGTGCCCTGGTGTTCGACCCAAAACTGGTGCTGATGGACGAGCCGCTCTCGGCATTGGACAAGCAACTGCGCGAGCAACTGCAGTACGAGATCAAGCGCCTGCACCACGAACTGGGCTTGACCGTGGTGTATGTCACCCACGACCAGACCGAGGCCATGGCCATGTCCGATCGGGTCGCCGTGTTCCATCAGGGGCGCATCCAGCAGATTGACGCCCCGACCACCCTCTACGAACAACCCGCCAATGCTTTCGTGGCCCAGTTCATCGGCGAGAACAACCAACTCCAGGGACGCATTGTTTCGATTGACAGGGAACGTTGCAACGTCGTCCTCGACGACGGCAGCACCGTCGTCGCCCAACCGGTGGGATCGCTCAAGGCGGGCGACCCAACCTGGTTGTCGGTGCGGCCAGAGCGCATACACCTCAATCCAACCTCGGCAGATCACACCACACGGGTTCAGGGCATGGTCATCGACGTGACCTACCTGGGCCGGCATGCCCGCGTGCGCCTGAAGGCCTGCGGACTCGAAGATTTCATCGTTACGCTTCCCAACGATGGACGCGATCTGGCGCTGGCTTCCGGCAGCGCGCTGACCCTGGGTTGGCGCGCTGTGGACTGCCGGGCGCTGGTGCGCGAATGAGGGCGGTAATTCCCATGACTTGGAGATCTGAATGTTCGCGAAAAATCAACTGAGCGCTGTTGCCGTCGCCAGTGCGGCCGTGCTGGCCGTGTTGCCGGGCACCAGCGCAGCGCAACAAACCCTGACGGTGACCTCCTGGGGTGGCGCCTACACGGTGAGCCAGGTGGAGTCCATGCACAAGCCGTTCGCGGCTCTCAAGAAAATCAACGTGGTTTCTCAGGACTACAACGGAGACCTGGCTGAAATCGCCGCCCAGGTGAAGACCGGCAATGTCAAGTGGGATCTGGTCGACGTCGAGCCCGCTGAAGCCATGAAAGGATGCGAGGAAGGTCTGTTCGAGAAGATCGACGCCAGCAAGCTGCCCCCTGGTGCCGATGGCACGCCCGCTTCCAAGGATTTCGGACCCGGCCTGGTCCTGCCTTGCGCCGTCGCGAACATCACCTACGCCAATGTGGTGGCCTACGACAAGGCCAAGCTGGGCGCCAACCCGCCCAAGACGCTGAACGATTTCTTTGACCTCGCCAAGTTCCCGGGCAAGCGCGGCATGCGCAGCAATCCGAGCGTGAACATGGAATGGGCCCTGATTGCGGACGGAGTGCCCGTCGCCGACGTCTACAAGGTGCTGGCCACACCCGCTGGCGTGGACCGCGCCTTCAAGAAACTCGACACCATCAAGAGCAGCATCGTGTGGTGGAAGGCCGGCGCACAGCCGCCTCAGCTGCTGGCATCGGGTGAAGTCGTGATGACCAGCGTCTACCATGGCCGCATCGTGGATGCCAACCAGAAGGACAAGAAGGACTTTGCCCTGGTGTGGGACGGTCAGATCCAGGTGCCCGACATGTGGGCCATCGTGAAGGGCGGCAAGAACGTGGAACTGGCGCAGGAATTTGTGCGTTTTGCCACCGGCACCCAGCCGCTGGCCGACCAGTCGAAGTACATCCCCTATGCTCCGGCACGCACCTCGTCGGTGGCCAAGATCCCGGCTTCCAACCCGAACAAGGTCTGGCTGCCCAATGCGGGGCACCCGGGCCGTTCGATGCTGACCGATGCCAAGTTCTGGACGGACTACGGTGACGACCTGAACAAGCGCTTCAGCGCCTGGATGGCGAAGTAAGCCGTGGACAAGGACGAACCGACCGATCTGGTCCGCCGGCTGCGCAAGGCGGAATGGCGCGGGCGCCTGCGGGCCTACGCGCTGATCGCGCCGCTGTTCGTCTTTGTCGCGTTGAGCTTTCTGGTGCCGTTGGGCACGGTGTTGCTCAACAGCGTCTACGACCCCGTGGTCCCGGACGGTCTGCCCCGCACCTACAAGGCGCTGGCCGACTGGAACGGACCCCGGAGTCAGGTCCCGCCCGAGCCGGTTTTTGCGGCTTTGGCTCTGGACCTCAAGGATGCGGCGCGGGCCGAAAAATCCGGGCCCATCGGTGGCCGGCTCAATATCGAAGAAACGGGGCTCCGAACCGTGTTCATGCGCGCTGCCCGCCGTGTGGGCGGGCAGGAGCAGGGACCCTGGATCCCCTTTTTCGAGGCGGTGGACCCGGCTTGGACGCAGCCCGCCATCTGGGGAACGATACGCAACCTGTCGTCGCGAGAGCACGGCCTGTTCTTCCTGTCTGCCGTGGACATGCGGCGCCAGAGTGACGGACAGGTGGTGCAACAAAGCGACGATCAGCGCATCCACGTGGCCATCTACCTGCGGACGCTGGGCGTTGCGCTGACGGTGACCCTGGCCTGCCTCGCTCTGGGATTCCCGATTGCCTACCTGCTGGCGCACCTGCGCGATCGCACGGCCAATCTGCTGCTGATCCTGGTTTTGCTGCCGTTCTGGACCTCCCTGCTGGTCCGCACAACGGCCTGGGTGGTGATGTTGCAGAAGGAGGGCGTGGTCAACACGCTGATGCAGTCACTTGGCTTGATCTCCGAGCCGCTGCCCCTGATCTTCAACCGGTTTGGCGTCGTCGTCGCCATGACGCACATCCTGCTGCCTTTCACCATACTCCCGCTGTACTCCGTCATGCGCCAGATTCCGGCCTCCTACGTCCGTGCGGCCCGGTCGCTGGGCGCCAGCCCCGGGGTCGCGTTCTGGCACGTGTACCTGCCGCAATGCGTGCCCGGGCTCAGCGCCGGGGCTCTGCTGGTCTTCATTCTTTCGCTGGGCTACTACATCACACCCGCCCTGGTGGGGGGCGCCACGGATCAGCTCATCAGCCACTTCATCGCGGACAACATTGGGCGCTCACTGAACTGGGGCCTGGCCTCGGCCCTCTCGAGCATCCTGTTGGTGGCTGTCCTGGTGCTGTACTGGGCCTATGACCGTGTGGCAGGTGTGAGCAACGTGAGGCTGGGATGATGCAGCTTCCCCCTTACACCACCCCTCTGCAACGCGTGGGCCTGTGGGCTCTGTGGCTCGGTTGCGGTGCCATCCTGGTGTTCCTGATTGCACCCGTCCTGGTGGTCGTGCCCCTGGCCTTTAACAACGAGCCTTATTTCAACTTTCCAGTCCGCGAGTACAGCCTGCGCTGGTTCAACGACCTGTTCGGCAATCCGGTCTGGTTGGCAGCAATCCGCAACAGCCTGGTCACGGCCACCCTCGCCACCCTGATCGCCACGGTCCTGGGCACACTGGCGGCCGTGGGTCTGAACCACCGCAACCTGCCGGGTCGTCGCCTGATCATGGCCTTGCTGGTGTCGCCCATGATCGTTCCGGTGGTGGTGCTGGCGGTTGGCGCCTACTTCTTCTTTTCTCGCCTGGGCATTGCCAACAACCTGCTGGGCATCGTTCTGGTGCATGCCGCTCTGGGCGTCCCGTTTGTGGTGATCACGGTCAGCGCCACGCTGGCCGGTTTTGACATGGGCCTGCTGCGTGCTGCTCGGGGCATGGGAGCTTCCCCCGTCACTGCATTCCGGCGGGTGATGTTGCCCATCGTCTGGCCCGGTGTTCTCTCGGGTGCTCTGTTTGCGTTTGCCACCTCATTCGACGAGGTGGTGGTCGTGCTCTTCCTGGGCGGCCCTGGTCAGACCACATTGCCACGCCAGATGTGGTCCGGTCTGCGGGAACAGCTGTCGCCGACCATACTTGCTGCAGCCGTTGTCCTGATCATCTTTGCAGTGGTCATGCTGCTGGTGCTGGAAATGCTGCGTCGCCGGAGTGCCCGTCTGCGGGGCCTGGAAGACGCCTGACGACGGCGGGCATCGGTCGGCGTTTCGAGGTACCCATGGCCCTGCGTTCCAAGTGGACCCTGCGCATCGACGGTATACAGACCCGTCTTCGCATCGGCAGCGAGAGCAGCGAACCCCGGTCGGTTCAGGTGAACCTCAAAGTCAGCGGTTTGCTGGATACGAAGCCCCTGTTGCCCGAGCAGTGCTTCGACCATGAGGTCATGCGCCGCTGGATCACCGAAATCTGGCCGCACAGTGATGCAACCCGCTTGCTGGAAAGCCGGGTGAATGAACTGGCCGGATGGGTGTTTTCGACGGATCGGCGGATACTCGAGGTGTCGATTGCCCTGTCGCTGGACGATGGACCGGCCGGCACCGGGCGCATCGGCATCGAGCGAGAAATCCCTCGGCGGCAATTCGAGATGCTGGCGATCCCTCCGCGCTCGGCGCGGCGCGACCGCCGCCTGGAAACCGCAACCGCCTGAGCCGGCGCACGAGGACGCGGGTTTGTTGTCATGAGACCCTCGTCGGGTTTCAGGAACCCGGCTGCAGGAACCGGCTGCGCATGGCTTCGGCGAGTTTGCCGGTCAAGGCCCCATCGGCTGCTGGTGATGTTGCCAGGACGATGGTGACCACAGGCAAGGGCGGAAAACCGGCCTGTGCCGGCAGTTCGTCGACGCCGGGGACCAGGCAACTCCTGGGAAGCACCGAGATGGCGAATCCGCTGGCCACTGCCGATTGCACGGCCGGCATGCTGCGGCTCGTCATGGCGATGTGGTGCTCGCGACCCGCCTGGGTCAAGGCGGCCAGTGCCCAGTTGCGAAAGATGCAGCCTGGCGGAAACAGGGCAAGCGGGATATCGGTGGCGCCCTGCAGCCCATGCTGGCTGGAAACAGCCCACACCACGGGTTCTCTTCGCAGCACCACGCCGACCTGCGGTTCGGCCTGTGCGGACAGGATGGCGAGATCGAGCTCGCCGGCGGCGAGCAAGGGTCGCAATTCGGCGCTCGGTGCGCACAGCACCTCCACTCGGGCATGGGGTGCCTCGCGTGCCAGCGTGGCGAGCATCAGCGGCAGCAGCGAGGGAATGTAGTCATCGGGCAGTCCCACGCGCAGCGGTCCGCTGAGTCCGCTGGCGGTAAAACGCGCCAGAGCCTCGCTGTGGGCGCTCAGGATGCGCCGCGCATGACGCACCAGCTCGTGACCGTCGTCCGTGAGCACCAGGCGCCGTCCCTCGCGCCGCGTGAGCTGACGCGACACGGTTTGGGCCAGCTTGGCCAGTTGAAGACTGACCGCAGAAGGCGTGCGGTGTACCCAGGAGGCTGCTGCCCGGCAACTTCCGCTGTCGGCAAAGGCCACCAGCGTGCGAAGTTGATCGGGATCGAGCAATGCGGCCATACGGAATGTATCGATTTGCTTGATTGTTGCACGTGAAAGATTTGATGGTTGAAATGGTTGGCGGGCGATACAGTCACTCCTTTCTGATTTTTCGAACCCGTCCCATGCTCAGCCTTCAGATACGAAAAGTGGTGGTCCAGATCGAAGAAGTCCTCAGCGACATGGGGCAGCCGGTCCAGCCTCCGTCGCGCAAGGTGACCGTGGCTGCCGTGATCCACAACCCGTACGCCGGGCGCTATGTCAACGATTTGAGTCCGCTTTATCCCCTGGGCGCCCAACTCGGTCATTTGCTGGGGCAGCGCGGCGTGGCGGCGCTGGGGGTACAGCCCGATGAGGTGCAGAGCTACGGCAAGGGGGCCATCGTCGGGCTGAACGGTGAAATCGAGCATGCTGCCGCGCTCATCCACCCCAGTTTTGGTGCGCCAGTGCGCGCGGCGGTGCACGAGGGCAAGGACATCATCCCATCCACAAAAAAGGTGGGGGCTGCGGGTTCGACCATCCTGATGCCGGTGACCAACAAGAACCGGATCTGGAATTTCGATGACATGGACGCTGCCGAGATCACGATTCCCGATGCGCCCCGACCCGATGAGATCCTGGTCGCCCTGGTACTGGGCATCGGCAGGCGTCCGCTGCACCGCATCGCGGCACCCGGCTGAGGAGTGGGTTGTGTTCAAGGCCATCATCCTCCTCAAGCGGCGTGACGATCAATCTCCTCAGGATTTCGCGGCCTGGTGGCTCGGCGACCATGCGCCGCTGGCGCGCGCCCTCCCCGGCTTGCGCGCCGCCACGTTCAACCTGGTGCAGGGCAACGCACAAGAGAGCTGCGACGGGGTGTCGGAGCTGTGGTTCGACAGCCGCGAGGCCTTTGACGCGGCCTATGCCAGCGACCACGGGCGTGCCGTTGCGGCCGACTCGCTCGCCCATGTTGCCCGCAGGGAGCGCCTGTTCGTCAGCGAACAGGTGATCCTCCCCCTGTCCTGAACCCTCTACCGGAGTCCAACCATGGGACATAGCCTCAACGCTGCGCTGCTGCAGCGCGACCATCGCCATCTGGTTCATTCGCTGCACAGCGAAAAAACCCATCTTGACGGCCGGGTCTGGGTGCGTGGCGAAGGCTGCGAACTGCTGGATGCCGACGGCAACCGGTACATCGACGCGATGTCGGGTCTTTGGAATGTGACGCTGGGTTATGGACAACCGGCGCTGGTTCAGGCGGCCGCCAGCCAGATGGGCGAACTGGCCTATGCCTCGGGTTACTCGGGCAGCAGCAACCTGCGCGCCATGGAGCTGGCGGAGCGGCTGGCCTCGCTGTGCTACCCATCCATCAACCGCTTCTTTTTCACATCGGGTGGCGGCGAGTCCACCGACAGCACCATCAAGACGGCCCGCTATTACTGGAAGGCCATGGGCAAGCCGGGCAAGTACAAGACGATCAGCCTGATGGGCGGGTACCACGGCACCACGCTGGCCAGCATGTGCGCCACCGGGATGCCGGCTTACTGGCCTTCTTTCGAACCCCGCATGCCGGGATTCGTGCACATTCCCAACCATGACCGCTACCGCTATCCCGCAGTCGAAGGGCAGGACCCCGGCCTGGCCGCTGCCAACGAACTGGAGCGGGCCATCCTCGCCGAGGGGCCCGACAGCGTGGCGCTGTTCCTGATCGAGCCGGTCTGCGGAGCCGGAGCCTATGTGCCGCCCCCTGGGTACCTGCAACGCATACGCGAAATCTGCGATCGCTACGAAGTGCTGCTGGCCGCCGACGAGGTGATCACCGGGTTCGGCCGAACCGGACGCCTGTTTGCGCTGGATCACTGGGGCATCGAGCCGGATCTGGTCCAGTTTGCCAAGGGCATCACCAGCGGATACGTGCCGCTGGGGGGAGTCGGGCTGTCGGACCGGGTGGCCGAGGTGTTTGACCGGGCCGATAGCGTACCCTGGATGCACTGCTACACCTACAGCGGCCATCCGGTCGCCTGCGCGGTGGCCCTGGCCACGCTGGACGTGATTGAATCCCAGCGGCTGGTGGAAGCCGCCACCCGCCTGGGAGACCGCTTGCACCAGGGCCTGCGGAATGCGCTCGGTGACCACCCTCATGTCGGAGACATCCGGGGATTGGGACTCATGGCGGGTGTGGAACTGGTCGCTGATCGCTCCAGCAAGGCCAGTTTCGACCCGGCCCGCAAAATCGGGCCGGCAGTGATCTCCGAAGCCCGGCAGCGCGGTGTCGTCACCCGGGGCCGCGGCGATACGATTTATTTGGGTCCGGCACTGGTGGCCAGCGAGGCCCTTGTGGACCGGGTGGTCGACGTCATCGCCGACTCCGTGCGCTGCGTCATCGACGGCACCTGAGCCCGCACACAGGTCTCCGCATCCCACCTGCGGGCCCGGTCCCGGTGTGAGGCGTCAGACCGATTCGCGGCTGGCTCGCTTGCGTTCGTGCTCCTTCAGGTGCCGCTTGCGCAGTCGGATCGACTTGGGCGTGATTTCCACCAGTTCATCGTCCTCGATGAATTCCACCGCGTACTCCAGCGTGAGCTGGATGGGGGGAGTGATCTTGATGGCGTCTTCCTTGCCACTGACACGGAAATTGGTCAGCTGCTTCATGCGCACCGCATTGACCACCAGGTCGTTGTCCCGGCTGTGGATGCCCACGATCATGCCTTCGTACACCGGATCGCCCGGCTTGACGAACATGCGCCCCCGATCATCGAGCTTGCCCAGCGCGTAAGTCACGATTTCGCCGTCGTCCATGCTGATCAGTACACCGTTCTTGCGGCTCTCGATCTCGCCCCGAAAGGCTTCGTAACCGTCGAAGATGTTGCTGGCCAGGCCGGTGCCACGGGTCAGGTTCAGGAACTCGTTCTGGAATCCGATCAGACCCCGGGCGGGGATGCGGTACTCCAGCCGCACGCGCCCTCGTCCATCGGGTTCCATGTTCACCAGATCCCCGCGGCGCAACCCCAAGGCCTGCATCACGCCGCCCTGATGGCCCTCCTCGATATCGACGGTGAGCATTTCGATCGGCTCCTGCTTCTCGCCATGGACTTGCCGGAACACCACGCGGGGTTTGGAGACGGCCAGCTCGTAGCCCTCACGCCGCATGTTTTCCAGCAGGATGGTCAGGTGCAGCTCACCCCGTCCGGAGACCTCGTAGACGCCATCCTCGTCGGTATCGCTGACCCGCAGTGCGACGTTGGACTGCAGTTCCCGGTCCAGCCGGTCGCGCAACTGGCGGCTGGTGACGAACTTGCCCTCGCGGCCGGCCAGCGGCGAGGTGTTGACGCAGAAATTCATGGTCAGCGTGGGTTCGTCAACCCGCAGCATGGGCAAAGGTGCCGGTGCCAGGGGGTCGGTGAGGGTCACGCCAATGCCCACCTGGTCCACGCCACTGACCAGCACGATGTCACCCGGGCCGGCCTGGGTGGCCGGAACCCGCTCCAGACCCTCGAACTTGAGCACCTGCTGCACCTTGGCCCGTCCGGCCTGTCCATCGAGTCCCTGCATGACCAGCACGTCCTGGCCGGCGCGCAGAGTCCCCTGGCTGATACGTCCGACTCCGATCCGTCCCACATAGGTCGAGTAATCGAGCGACGAAATCTGCAACTGCAGCGGCGCCTGGGGATTGCCCTGATTGGCCGGCACATGCTGCAGCACGGTATCGAACAGCGGCGCGAGATCCGGCCCCCACTGCTCGCCCACTGCGCCTTCGGACAGGCTGGCCCAGCCGTTGAGACCCGAGGCATACACCACCGGGAAGTCGAGCTGCTCCTCGGTGGCGCCGAGTTTGTCGAACAGATCGAAGGCGGCATTGATCACGTAATCGGGGCGAGAGCCCGGACGGTCCACCTTGTTGACCACGACGATGGGCTTGAGGCCCAGTGCCAGCGCCTTCTTGGTCACGAACCGGGTCTGCGGCATCGGTCCCTCGACCGCATCGATCAGCAGGATCACCCCGTCCACCATGCTCAACGCCCGCTCCACCTCACCGCCAAAGTCGGCATGTCCAGGGGTATCGACGATGTTGATGTGGGTGCCCTTCCAGCTGACGGCGCAGTTCTTGGCCAGGATGGTGATACCCCGCTCCTTTTCGAGGTCGTTGTTGTCCATCACCCGTTCGGCGACTTTCTCGTTGGTTCGAAACGTGCCGCTCTGGCGCAGCAGCATGTCGACCAGGGTGGTCTTGCCGTGGTCCACGTGGGCGATGATGGCGATGTTGCGGATCTGCTGGGTGCTCATGAAAACAACTTTCGTTCGGTTCCGGTCTGGGGGCTGGGGGATGACGGGCGGGACAGGGCCGAGTGGTCGGGAGGTTCGTGCTGCACCAGCAACTGCCGGACCTCCACCGGGCTGAGCAGCCGCTGCGGGATCAGCTCTCCCGCCCGGATCGAGGCGACGCCCAGCAGGGCACCGCGTTGCGGGCCATAGACCACCGCCCGCGGCGCGTCGGGCCAGGAGCCTCTGCGACGCAGACCGCTGAGGAACCTGCCGGATTCCCCGGCATCCAGCCGGACCGGTACGTGGTCCGCCAGCAGCACCTCGATCGGCTGCAGGATGGCCAGAGCCTGTTCGGGAGACAGGGCCTCCAGCTCGTCCATCGTCAGGCACTGCGCCAGGGTGTAGCCGCCGCTGCCCGTGCGGCGCAGGCTGGCCAGATGGGCTCCGCATCCCAGGGCTGCACCGATGTCCTCGGCCAGGGTGCGGATGTAGGTCCCCTTGCTGCAGCGGACTTCAATTTCTATAGCGTGCTCACCAGTATCCATGCGGGTTAGAGCCAGTTTCAGCTCATAAATTTGAACGGGCCTCGGCTGCCTCTCGATGACTTCGCCGGCACGGGCGTAGTCGTAGAGGGGCCGCCCGTCCACCTTCAGCGCACTGTGCATGGGCGGCAGTTGCAGGATGGGCCCGGTCATGGCCGTGGCCACCCGCTGGAGCTGCTCGTCGCAAACGTCCACGGGCCGGCGTTCGACGACGTCACCCTCCCGGTCTCCGGTGCTGGTGCGAACCCCCAGGATGGCCACGGCCCGGTAGCTCTTGTCGGCATCGATGTGCGACTGCCCGAACTTGGTTGCGGCCCCGAAACACAGGGGCAACACACCGGTCGCCAGGGGATCCAGCGTTCCGGTGTGTCCTGCCTTCTCGGCGCGCAACAGCCAGCGGGCCTTTTGCAAGGCCTGGTGGCTGGTCATGCCGATCGGCTTGTCCAGCAACAGGACGCCGTGCACGGGGCGGCGCTGGACCCGCTGTCGGGTGCGGGTCGTTGCAGCGGCGGCAGCCGATGGGGCCTCCCCCAAGGAGACCACGGCCCCCTGGGGTGACCTGGCGGGGTACATGCTCAGTCGTCCTGTGCCCGGGAAGCGACCGCACGGGCGATCAAGGCGTTCATGTCGGCCGCCCGCTCGGTGGTGCGGTCGAACACGAAATGCAGGGTGGGCACGGTGTGGATGTGCAGCCGCTTGAACAGACAGGCCCGCAAAAAGCCGGCAGCCTGGTTGAGCCCCGTTTCACAGGCCTGGGTATCCCCCTGCAACAGGCTGAAAAAAACCTTGGCATGGGCGTAATCCGGGCTCACCTCGACCGACTGGATGGTGATCAGTCCCACCCGGGGGTCCTTCAGCTCACGGGCGATGAGTTCGGTCAGATCCCGCTGGATCTGATCCGCCACCCGAAAGCCACGATTGGGCGAACTCGACTTCTTGCGCAAGGCTGCAACCTCTGCCCTTACAGCGTACGGGCAATTTCGCGGATTTCGAAGAACTCCAGCACGTCGCCTTCCTGGATGTCGTTGTAGTTGCGGATGTTCAGGCCGCACTCGAAGCCTTCCTTGACTTCCTTGACATCGTCCTTGAAGCGCTTGAGCGAATCCAGCTCGCCGGTGAATACCACCACGTTGTTGCGCAGCAGCCGCAGCCGGGCCGAGCGCCGCACCAGCCCGGACAGCACCATGCAGCCGGCAATGGAGCCGATCTTGGAGACCTTGAAGACCTGCCGGATCTCCGCACTGCCGATCACTTCTTCCTTCTTCTCCGGCGCGAGCATGCCCGACATGGCCGCCTTCAGTTCATCGACCGCGTCGTAAATGATGTTGTAGTAACGGATATCGACCCCGTTGCCTTCGGCGAGCTTGCGCGCACCCGCGTCGGCACGGGTGTTGAAACCGATGATCACCGCCTTCGAGGCGATGGCCAGGTTGACGTCGGACTCGCTGATCCCGCCCACTGCTGCAAACACCAGCTGCACCTTGACCTCGTCGGTGGACAGCTTGAGCAGCGACTGCGCCAGCGCCTCCTGGGAACCCTGCACGTCGGCCTTGACGATGATGGGCACCGTCTTGACCTCGCCGGCGGTCATCTCGCTGAACATGTTTTCCAGCTTGGCCGCCTGCTGCTTGGCCAGTTTGGTGTTGCGGAACTTGCCGGCACGGTAGGTGGCGATTTCACGGGCGCGACGCTCGTCGGACATCACCATGAATTCGTCGCCAGCCTGCGGCACCTCGGTCAAGCCCTGGATTTCCACCGGGATGGACGGACCGGCTGCCTTGATGGGCTGACCGTTCTCGTCGAGCATGGCGCGCACCCG
>VERU01000476.1 GCA_018882485.1 Rhodoferax sp.
GTTGTACGCGGCGAACACTGTGCCTACGCAAGGCTTGTGACTTTTGACGGTGACGCCTTTCGGTAGCCTTCACATTCTCCCCCGAAGTTGGAGCGACTCCTGCCTCTGTTCGCGCCGTGGCGAGCGGGAGCTACTTGGCGCCTAATCCGTCCGACCGTATTGATTGACGCATCTACGGCCTTCAGGATTCATCCTCAGCCTACAAGTGGGCCTTGCAGGTGGTGCCAAGCCGATTCTTCTACGCTCTAACCCGCGCCTGAGCGCAAGGCGATCCGCACAAGGTCAGGGCAAGTTCCCGAGTCCTTTGGGCAGGCAAAGGTCGATGTAGATCATCCGAGCCTTGCGATTGTGGTGCTGTCACTTTGGGGCCTGGCGGTGCCGCGGCCGATGTCCATGGGGGGTTTTTTTCGGGCATCAAGGTGATGTCAGTCGCTCGGCAGTGCGTGCCAGTCCGCTGCCCGGACGGACCCGTGGGTGTTGGTGACACCGGAGCGGATCTGTTCGAACGTCCGAGATATCTCAACATTGAAGAACCATCGAGTCCTCCATCAAGTCAGCGAGGCTGCGGTCGATATCGGCGGCTCCAACGAGATTGGCCGTTTGTGTGGTTATCGCTCACACGCCTAGTCCGGTCAGACGATTCACCCGCATTCAGGGAAATTCAGAATCGAACACTGGGAGCTTGAAGCCGGGGCTGTCATCAGCCCAGGTCGTGTACAGGGCATGTAAATATTTATGTCGCCATCTGAGCCATGGTTTGGTGGTAAGTCGGTGATCGTTACCGGGGCCGGATCGGGCATCGGGCGCGCCGCCGCGCGACGGTTTGCCCAGGAAGGTGCCCGAGTGTGCGTGGCGGATTTGCAATCTACTGCGGCGCAATCGGTCGCCCGTGAGATTGTGGCGTCTGGAGGCGACGCATTTGCCATCACCGCGGACGTGGCCCAAGAGGCGGACAACCTGGAGATGGTTAACGAAACCGTACAACGATATGGTGCGCTCGATGCCGTCTTCCTGAACGCTGGCTTCGGCGGCTGGGCTATGAATCCGTTGGAAGGGGACCTCGCTGAATTCGATCGCATCATGGCCATCAATCTGCGGGGCTGCTATCTGGGTGTTCGCAGTGCGATGCGCGTAATGGCCTCGGGCGGGGCCATCGTGGTCACCGCGTCGGCGGGTGGATTGGTGGGTGTGCGGTCCAATCCTGCTTACGCGGCCTCCAAGCATGCGGTGGTTGGCTTGGTTCGATCATTTGCGCCCACCCTGGCGGAGCGCGGCGTACGAATCAATGCCTTGTGTCCTGGCGGTGTGCGCACTCCGATGGTGGGCATTGCCACAGAAGACCTTGACGTTGCTCCCGATGCATTGCCCATGGTGCGCTATGGGGAGCGCGCCCATCCTGCGCACATGGCGGAGGTGGCGCTGTTTCTTGCCAGCTCACGTTCCGCTGGCGTTAATGGTGCGGCCATGTTGGCCGACGGTGCCCAGACCAGTGTGTTGGCGCCTCCGACTGCCCTCCGCACATCGACCTGATTCCCATGAGACGCATGACCCCTTTGACCGCACCGTCCGAACCGGATGATGCCTTGTTGCGTATGGATCGCGCGCTGGTAGAGCACAACCTTTCCAACGGTTCCTGGCGGCGCGAGACAATGGCCGATACCATCCGGTGCCTTGCCCACAACAATCCCGCAGGACTGGCATTTCGCGAGGGTGCACACGACCTCAACTGGGCCCAGTATGACGAATATTCGGATCGGCTTGCCGGAGACTTGATCGCCTCCGGTTTGCTACGTGGCGGCCGCGTGGGGGTGATGCTCCCGGACGGGCCTGGCGTGCATGTGGTGTTCACCGCCTGTGAAAAAGCCGGTTTGACCGTGGTTGGGATCGGCGCGCGCGCTGGTGACCGTGAAATCGAACATCTGCTGCGGAAATGCAAGGCGACTGCTCTGCTGACCGAGGCCAGCCACGCGGGGCGGCCCATGGCGGAGTTGGCTGATTTGATGCGCAGCCGTGGCCTCCCGATCGCCAGTCACTTCGTGGTTGACCGGCTCGGGTGCGGCCCCGGCATCGGGGGGCGGCCACATGACGAAATTGCCAGGCGGCGGCTCGATCCCAACGAGCTGTGGCTGCTGAATTCGACCTCGGGCACGACCGGCATGCCCAAGTGCGTGATGCAATTCCAGAATCGCTGGTGGTATTTCCACCGCATGGCTGTAGAAGCCGGCGCGCTCGATGAGCAGGATATTTTTCTCGGTTTGGTACCAGCGCCCTTTGGGTTTGGTCTTTGGACTGCGCATTTCACGCCGACCTTGCTGGGTGCGCCGACCCACCTGATGGCACGCTTCGATGCCGACGCCACGCTGGATCTGATTGAACGGGAGCGCCCGACTGTCATCCATTGCGTGTCCACCCAATTCATCATGCTCCTGAATGCCCAGTCCCAGCGCCGACGTGACCTGCGCTCACTGCGAGTGATGTTCACCGGTGGTGAGGCCGTTCCCTACAAGCGCGCAGCTGAGTTCGAAGAGGAGACTGGCGCCCGCGTGCTGCAGTTTTACGGTTCCAACGAGACTGGGGCGATCAGCCGAACCACCCTGGGCGATACACGGGACCAACGATTGAAAACGTGTGGCCGCATCATTCCATCGTTGCGGGTTCGTCTGCTTGATGACAAGGGACACGATGTAGC
>VERU01000477.1 GCA_018882485.1 Rhodoferax sp.
GCGCTGTCCGTGGGGGACATGGTGCGTCTGGGGCGGCTGATGGCGCAGTCGCACGTCTCGATGCGCGACGATTTCCAGGCGACGGTGCCCGCCATCGACCGTCTTGTCGATATCGTCGGGGCCGTGATCGGCGAGGGCGCCGGGGTGCGCATGACCGGGGGTGGCTTTGGTGGGTGCGTCGTGGCGCTGGTTCCCGAGCCGCGGGTGGCCGCCGTGCAGGCCGCCGTCGAGCTCGGCTATCGCTCGCCCGACGGCAGGGCGGCGACCGTGTACGTTTGCCGCGCCCAGGAGGGCGCAGGAGCCCTGTGATGCGCCCCGGCGACATCCGTCACCCTGGCTCGGCGCTCGCAGACGACGGCATGCCCCGGACATCCTCCCGCGGCGGATTCGATCGCCATTTCCGATGACACCGACCGTCAACCGCGAACCCGAAGATGAGGTTCCCTGCGCATCCCTGACCCTGCTGGTGCTGGCGGCGGGCATGGGCTCGCGCTTCGGTGGACTCAAGCAACTGGAGCCGGTGGGGCCCGCCGGTGAAACGGTGATGGATTACGCCGTGTTCGACGCCTTGCGGGCGGGCTTCACCCGGGTGGTGTTCGTGATCCGGGAGGATTTCGCTCCCGTGTTTCGGCAGCAGATCGGCAGTCGCTATCAGGGTCGGATATCAGTGGCTTACGCGCTGCAGGACCTTCACGATCTTCCACCGGGTATCTCGCCGCCGCCTGGCCGTACCCGGCCTTGGGGTACCGCCCACGCGGTGCTGGCCGCCAGACACCTGCTGGATGGGCCGTTCGCCGTGGTCAATGCCGATGACTTCTACGGGCGCGATGCCTATCGGAAAGTCGGCGCCTATCTGCGCCAGATGGTGGTTACGGGAACCGGTCCGATGCCGCTGTGCATGGCAGGTTACCGGATCGCCAGCACGCTCTCGGCATATGGTGGCGTGAACCGCGGGATCTGCCACACCGAGGCCGGGTGGCTGGTGTCCGTGGAGGAACACACGGGCATTGCCCTTGACGCCGAGGGGCGTTGTCTTGGCCAGCGGCCGGATGGCCGTACGGTCCTGATAGCCCCCCACGCTCTCGCCTCGATGAACTTCTGGGGTTTCACTCCGGCGATCCTGCCGCAGATGATGGCGCAGTTTGCGCGCTTTTTCGCCGATGGGGGTGAGCGCATCGTCAGCGCCGAGTGGTACATCCCGACGGTGGTGGACCGACTGATTCAGGATGGGGCGGCCGCCTGCCGGGTGCTGGAGGCGGACGGCAGCTGGTTCGGCGTCACCTATCCGCAGGACAAACCGGTGTGCGTGGATGCCATCCGGCGGCTGATTCAGGCCGGGGTCTACCCCGACAGACTGTGGTCCTGACCCGCTGAGTCGATGGGAGTGTTTGGTTGTTAATATCCGGCTCCCCGCCCCAGCGCAGTGCTGCGCGCACCCGCGCTTGTCCCATGGCTTGAACCTCTGGAGTGTTGCGATGAAATTTACCCACGGCAAATGGGCCAGTCTGGCCTTGAGTGTGCTTCTGGCCGCACCTGTACTGGCGCAGACCAAGGTCACGATCTACACCGCAGCGCCGCAGGATCTGGTGGACCGGGTGATACCTGCCTTCGAGAAGAGTGCCAACATGAAGGTGGAGTTGATCAAGGGAGGTTCGGGAGACCTGATCAATCGCCTGAAGGCCGAAAAGGGCCGGCAGACGGCCGATGTCCTGTTCAGTGTCTCTACCGAGGTCATCGAGGCCAATGCCAACCTGTTCACCAAGTACACGCCCGACAACGCCCGGTTCATGGCGGATGCCTTCAAGATCAACGATGCGGCCGTACCCTTCACCGCCGTGGCCACTTCAGTCGGCGTCAACACCAAGCTCCTGACGCCGGCGCAGTACCCGCACAGCTGGACCGACCTCGCCAAGCCGATGTACAAGGGCAAGATTTCCGCAGCCCGGGTGGACAAGTCGGGCTCGTCCTTCATTCAACTGGCGACTGTTCTGCAGATTTACGGGGAAGAGAAGGGCTGGGACCTCTTTGCCAGGATCATGGACAACATGGTGTTGTCCAACAGTTCCGGCGCCGTCTCCAAGTTTGTGAACGATGGCGAGGCGGCGGTGGGCCTGTCCAACGAGGACACGCTCCTCAAGTTCAAGCTGGGAGGGGGGCCGGTCGAGATTTTGTATCCGACCGATGGCACCTCGGCCAGTCCGGATGTGATGGCGCTGGTGGCCACCCCTATCAACCCGGAGGGCGGCAAGGCGTTCATCAACTTCATGCTGTCCAAGGAAGCCCAGGAGATCGTTGACGCAGCCGGGCGGCGCTCGGTCCGCAGCGATGTGGTGACCAAGAATCCTCTGACACCGCTGTCCAAAATCAAGTTGATCAAGTACGACGTGGACTGGGCTGGCGCCAACCGTGCGCGCATCATGGC
Organism: Rhodoferax sp.; assembly: GCA_018882485.1. GTDB lineage: Bacteria > Pseudomonadota > Gammaproteobacteria > Burkholderiales > Burkholderiaceae_C > Rhodoferax. The sequence goes on from VERU01000477.1 coordinate 2,423, forward strand.
CAAGTGGAACGACCTGGTGATCAACAAGAAGTGAGAAGAGCGGCCACCTTGAAAGCCGGCCATGGCGCGGGTTAGTCTCCGTAATGTTCACAAGTCCTACGGCAGCCATGCGGCGCTGAAAGGCATCGACCTCGAGATCTCCTCCGGGTCGTTCTTCACCCTGTTGGGCCCCAGTGGTTGCGGCAAGACCACCCTGCTGCGTGCCATTGCGGGTTTCCATGTGCAGGATGAGGGCGAGATTTGCCTGGAGGGGCAGTCCATCGG